>JAYSSW010000110.1:0-4983 GCA_043720335.1 Planctomycetia bacterium | reverse complement strand
GCCCAGCCATGTGGTCAGCTACTTCCTCCACCCCTGGGCGCGGTACGCCGCCCCAGCGGAACTTGCTAATTGATGTACTTTCGAGCCGGCGTAATATAGCGTATTGCTCCGCTTTCGTCCTGGCGCAGATACCCTTGCCCAGTAAATTTGGCTGGTGTGGCAATATCGTTCTGTGTCAGTGACATTTGAATGCAATCGGCTTCCCACTTTCCTTGTTGCAGTGCATCAATGAGTTTTTGATGCTGGTGAAGGAACATGCTTTCTCCAATCGTGATTTCGGTAGCAGTTTAACCTGCAAAAATCGACTTTCAGCTTCGATGAAATTCCAGTTTCTATGCGGCGAAACCCAAGAGGCTTACCTAGCCATGACGCATGGGACAACATCTGGGTTCGCGTTCATTTATTGAGTCGCAATGCCGCACCCATTTTATTGTAACCAGGCAAAAACTTGTGTCAAACGCACATGCTACGAAATCAATATGTTATCGTACGAAAACCCTACCGCACGTCGGCGAGTTTGAAGTGGGGGTTCTCGACGATGCTGAAGCGGTTGCCGAACGGGTCGCGGACGGACGCCACCTTGATGCCGCCGCCCACGTCCTTCACCGGCTCGTGGACCACGGCGCCCAGGGCTGTCAGTCGGGCCAGTTCCGCGTCGGCGTCGGCGACTCCCCAGTACGCCTGCACGCCGGCGACGCCCGGCTCGCCGTCGGGGATCAGCCCCAGCTCGAAGCCGCCCACGGAGAAGCCCACGTAGAACGCCTCGTCGAAGTACGGCTCGCGCCCAAGCACCTGGCGATACCACTTTTTGCCCGCCGCCAGGTCCGGCGTGGGATAGATGGCCGTCCGCAATCCCTGGATCATGTCGCTCTTCCTTCCCATGTCACGCGGACGCTGCAAGGACGACGAGCCTTCGACGCGGAACCGGACCTCGCCCGTGCAACCTTCCCCGAAACCCAAACGGTGAATCCGTCACGTTTGTTTCGGGATTCCGGGGTGCGTTCCTTGACCGCCAAGGCCATCGATGGGTTCGGCGTTCTTCAGCCGGCCTCGGCCCCGCGGTCAGACAGGTCGCCGATGACCTGACTGACGCCCTCGTGGTCGAAGAACACCGGGACGCCTCCCGGCGCGATGAGGACTGCGATGCCATCGCCCAGCGCGAGAACGTTGGGGCGATCGACTTCGTATCGGTCCCCGTCCACCAGGGCTACCGTGAACGGCTTGAACGGCCTCCGGTCCTGGAACGCCTGGATTGTTGTGGTGAATGTCTCCCGGTCCATCATCGGTCCCCTTCTTCGTCGCGGCTTGTCACTGCTGCATGATAGCGCGCCGCCGCCGCCGGGCCAACAAGGCATCCCACCCGTGGCCGGGGAATGCATCGATGGGTTCGGCGTTTGGCTACAGCAGCTTGCGGAACTCCTCGACCGTCAGGCCCGCGTCCTGCACGATCCCGCCCATGGTGAAGGCCTTGATCGGATTGTGCCGCGGCAGCGTCACTTGGCGGGTGCCATCGGTCATCACGATGTGCTTCCCCTGCCGAATGATCGCGAAGCCCGCCTTTTCCAGAGCGCGAACCGCGTCCAAATGATGGACGCCCACGACCTTCGGCACGGCTACCCCTGCACTTCGAGCTCGCGGATGTCCGCGTCTCGGAAACGGTCGTCCAGGGCGGCCAGGTACTCCCGGATGGCGTCCTGGATGTTGGCCAGCGCTTCCTCTTCGGTGTCGCCTTCCGACCAGCAGCCAGGCAGGGCCGGGACAGAAACGCTGATCCCTTCCTCGTGGCGGTGCAATGCGATCTTGTACTTCATCACTGCCTCCTTCCCTCCCAGCATAGCTGCCTGCGCAGGCCAGGGACAGCGGTTTTCAAGACTGACTCATCGCAAGGACGATGAGCCTTCGACGCGGTACCGGACCTCGCCCGTGCAACCTTCCGCGAAACTCAAGCGGAGCAACCGTCACGTTTGTTTCGGAATTACGTGGTGTGATCCTTGACGACCAAGTTCATCGATGGGCTAGGCCCGACCACTCACGCCAACTGGGATCAGGGGGGCCACGGGACGGGTATCCCGTGATGATTCACCAGATGATTCCGCACCGCAGAGTCGGTTCTACGCCCCAGTCGGCGGAAAAAGTCCGGCAATTGACTTGTGTAATGATTGTGCACGACCGGCCGCGGATGAGTCCCGTGAGCGATCTGATGGCGAAGATTCAATGCCTGTCCGAGGTCGCTACTTGCCTGAGTCATCGTCTTCCCGGGCCAGTACCAAGATCGCCTAATATCCGCCACTCCGATGGTTTGGTGCAGAAGGGACTGGACATTTCCAGCGCTCGGTGTGTTGAATCGATCGAGATTGCCTCTGAGCAACTTGTCCAGTGCTTGGACCAGCCCGGGATGTGGCATGGGCATGTGCAGCACTTGCAGCGACTCGCGAACAAGCTCCTCGATGTACGCTTCCCATGCGGAGATGCACATGACAACAGCGGCTCGGTTGAGCGCTGCGGTAGCAAAGCGCTGTAGTGTTGCAATGCCGTGGAGCTGGGTATAGGCATCATTCAACTCTTCGGCGTCCCGCAGCAAAGGAACAAGTCGGTCGGAGTAGGCGTTCGACGGCACGGAACGGCTCCTTGGAAGGGGTCAAGCCTTCGCCTCTGCGGGGTCCTCTAATGGTAGATCGTTCACGGGAATCCGGTGGCGTTTCAATTCCAACAGGCCATCGGACAAGTACTCGGCCAAAGGTGTTTTTCCCATCATCTGGGAAGCCGCCCATTCCGGCTTGCCGAAGGTCTGCTTCAAGGCCTCATAGCTACCGGCTAGATCGTCGGTACCAAAGTCGCCTCGGCCAAGGTACATGAGAAGGACAAGTCGGTAGATCGTTGCTGGCGGAAGCGACCGAAGAAATGCCCTTAGTTCGCGGGTCTCGTCCGGCTGGGGTGGCCCTGCTTGTGCCGGGCTGATAAGCGGGTAGTCGGGATACCACTTGGGTAGTTCGGCATCGTAATATTTGCGGATTTCGCTAGCAAGGGCGATTACCTTGTTTGCGGCATCTGACAGATTCATGGCGTTTGCCTCCAAATCGCTGCGGGGAAGCCGACGATCCACATGCCGACTATTATAGGCCGTCAAGACTCAGGCAGATAGTCCAGGAAGTACACTCCCACTCTGTCAACTTGGAATCGGCCCATCTTCAATTCGCGTGCGGAACGTGCGGGTCAAGCAACAATCGCTACGATTTCCGCTTGCCCCGCACATCCGCGCAGGGCGGCCGCTCCCACTCCTCGCGCCGTCACCCCGCCGCCGCGACCACCTTCTTCGCGGCGTCGGTCAGGCCGTCGGCGGTCGCCAGGGCCAGGCCGCTCTCCTGCAGCATCCTCTTCCCCTCCGCCACGTTCGTCCCCTCCAGCCGCACCACGAACGGCACCTTCGGCTTCACCTCCTGGAACGCAGCGATAACCGCTGCGGCGATCGTGTCGCACTTCATGATGCCGCCGAAGATGTTGATGAGCACCGCCTTCACGCTCGTGTCGCTCAGCAGGATGCGCAGTGCCTCGGTCACCTGCTCCTTGTTGGCGCCGCCCCCCACGTCGAGGAAGTTCGCCGGCTGCCCGCCGTGGTATTTGATGATGTCCATCGTGCTCATCGCCAGCCCGGCCCCGTTTACCAAACAACCGATGGTCCCCGACAGGCTGATGTAGCTCAGCCCCGCCCGCGCCGCGCGCAGCTCGGCCGGGTTCTCCTCCGTCTCGTCGCGCAGCTTCTCCACGTCCGGGTGGCGGAACAGCGCGTTGTCGTCGAACGTGAACTTCGCGTCGAGAACCTGCACTTCGCCCTTCGGCGTCACGATGAGAGGGTTGATCTCCGCCAGGCTGCAGTCCTTGTCGAGGAACACCTTCGACAGCGCGACCATCACCTTCTCGGCCGCAGCGACCTGTTCCGGCGCGAAGCCCAGCTCGAACGCCATCCGCCGCGCTTGATGAGGTTGAAGGCCCAGCTCCGGGCTGACCGCCATCTTCAGGATCTTCTCCGGCGTCGCGGCGGCGACCTCCTCAATATCGACGCCCCCCTCGGCGCACGCCATCAGGATCGGCATGCCGATGACGCGGTCCATCGCCATCGCGACGTAGATCTCGCGGCCGATGTCGGCGGCTTCCTGCACGAGCACGGTGGAGACCTTCTGCCCCTCCTCGCCGGTCTGCTTGGTGACGAGGGGATACTTGAACATCACCTCGGCGACCTTGGCGACTTCGTCGCGCGACTTGAGGAACTTGACGCCGCCGAGCTTCGGGTCGGAATGGCCCTTGAAGTGCCCCTTGCCTCGCCCGCCGGCGTGCACCTGGCACTTGAGGACGACCGGCAGGCCGATCTGGTCGGTCGCCGCCAGCACCTCGGCGACGCTGCGCGCCACGATGCCGCGCGGCACCGCCGCCCCCGCCGCCGCCAGCAGTTCCTTCGCCTGGTATTCGTGGATCTTCATCGCGATTCCTCGTGGTTGGGTTGCGCTTCATCATATGGCTGCCAGACGCTTTTCCCAGCAAGCGCAGGGTGAACGCCGAAAGCCCAGGGACAGCCGTCCCTGGGTCTTCAAAACCCCCGTGACACGATCCTGACGATTCTTTTCTTTTTTCCGGCAACCAACCTTGCGGCCACGTTATCTGTCGTTTACGATGGGTGAGTTGATGGTCGCTTTCCGGTCTACGACTTCCTATCGCCCAGGTGCAGCCATGACGAAAATCCGCAACGGCCTGTCAAAATGGTGGAACGGGGGGGGGGTAGCGAGCCCCGCTTCTTCGCGTCTCGCCCGGCTCCTTCTGGAGCGCCTGGAGGATCGCACGGTGCCCACCATCACCACCATGCCCGACCTGCACAACGTTTCGGGCAGCCCTTATTACGCCGGCTCAAATGATAATCAATATGATTTTCTCAAAATGCCAGCAAATTCTGAACATTCAGACCAACTTATTGATTATCATTCGAGCCGCGGT
>JAYSSW010000109.1:0-2316 GCA_043720335.1 Planctomycetia bacterium | reverse complement strand
TGGATGAACTGCTCCGCCGTGGCGCGGCCCGGTTCAAGTGCGATCTCGATCTCGCTGCGCGTCTTGGCGACGCCAGGCTGCTTCGGGCCTTTGTAGGTGATGCGGTTGAGGTCGCCGACGCGGCGCAGGCGGAAGGCTTCGTCGGTCTTGGCGAAGTCGCGGTCGGGGGCATTGAAGTAGTGGTCGGCCTCGTCGATGGTCGGCACCTCGGCCGCGTTCCAACGCCGCAGCGTTGTGACGACATCGGCGAAGTCGGCGACCGCGAATTTCATCTCGATTTCCAGCATCAGCCCGCCCCGCTTTCCTCGCTCAACCCGCGCTGCGCGTGTAGAATCAAGATAACGAATTCCGATCCGCCAGTCACAAGAAGAACGAGAGAAGGCATGGCCAAGTTCCAGACCGTGTGCAAGGTGCAGGACCTGAAGGACGGCGAAGGGAAGACCGTCGCGGTCGGCAAGAAGATGATCGCCGTCTTCGCCGAGGGGGAGCAGGTCCACGCCATCGACGACTTCTGCCCGCACATGGGCGCCTCGCTCAGCGGCGGCTACGTCGAGAACGGCATCGTCACCTGCCCCTGGCACGCCTGGCGCTTCCGCCTCTGCGACGGCGCCTGGGCGGACAACCCGAAGATCAAGATCGGCTGCCACGCCGTCCGCGTGGTCGGCGACGAAGTGCAGGTCCAGGTCGCGGAAGCGGCCTCCAAATAACACGGGGTCATTCGATGACGATCGCTCGTTGGATCGCGGCGCCGATTCTGCTGGTTGGTTCGCTGTGGTGGGCCGGCTCGACCGGGGGCCAGGGGACGCCGGGCAAGTTCGTCCCCAAGCTGGAAGCCATCGCCGAGACGAAGCTCATCATGGAGGGGATCGCCCACACGAACTACCGTGGCCTGGAGCGCATCCTGAACCAGAAGCCCCCCGAGGAGCAGAGCTGGAAGTTCGCGCGAGGCCAGGCGCTGCTGCTCGCCGAGGCGGCGAACCTGCTGATGCTGCGGCCGCCGAAGAACGAAGGCACGAACGTCTGGTTCGACCAGTCGATGAAGCTGCGAACGCAGGCGAAGCAGCTCGCCGAGACGATCGTGCAGCGCGACCTGGAGAAGAGCAAAGCGCAGCTCGTGCAGTTGGCGGGAAGTTGCAACCGCTGCCACCAGACGTTTCGCGTTCCGGTCGAGATCACGCCGTTCCAGCAGAACGCCGACCCCGACTTGAAGAAGGCGAGTGTCGAGCCGCCTTCGACGCCGACGCTCGATTGATCGCAGCGGCGAGCCGTGCCGACCGAAAACGCCGACCGAAAACGTGAAGAGCCGGCCTGCGAGAATCGCTCGCGCGGGCCGGCTCCTTGTTGGCTCGGTCGAAGTCGCGGCGATCACCCGCGCATCTGCGACAGCGTGATGTACAGCCGGCCCAGGTGGTGCCAGGCGCTCGCTTCGGGGATCTTGGCGAGTGCGGCGGCCAGGTTGACGCGGGCGGCGCCGGGCTGCCCCAGGAACAGGTCGGCCATGCCCCGGTTGAACAGGACCGGCGTGGTCGGCTCCATCGCCTGCCAGGCGGCGCGGGCCTCCTCGCAGCGGCCCATGTGCCAGGCGAGCGCCGCCTTCTCGTTCTCCCACGCCGACTTCCATTCCTCGGTGACGATCGCTTCGTTCCTCTCGACGAACGCCTCGGCCGCCTCGAACTGCTTCGCCAACCGCAGGGCGCCCAGGGCCAGCAGCAGCTGCGGGAAGTGCTTCTTGCTGGCCGTCTCGTCGGCCCAGGCGAGCAGCGAGTCGGCGGGGGTCGCCCGGCCGACTTTCGGCTTGTGCTCGCTCAGGTTCTTGTTCTCGAACAGCAGGTGCAGGTTGCGGACCAGCTGCGGGAAGTTCCCCAGCCCGAACGCCAGCGCGACCATCGGCTCGTGATTGGCGACCAGGTTCGACCACTGCGGCGGAGCGACGCGTCGCTTGCCGTCAACCTGCCCATAATGCGACAGCACCGCCTGGGCTTCGTCCCAGGCCAGCTTCGGGTCGATCGGCTGCACGGGGCCGGCTTCGTAAGGGGTGACTTCCGCCTCGACCGGCACCGTCCCCAGGTCATGCGCGTCGGCCTGCTTCGCCAGGTAGCGGGCCAGCAGATCGCCGAGCTTCGGCTGTACGGATGTTTCGTGCGACATGGCGAACTCCCCTCGTTTTTGGCTTCCCGTGTGATCTTCACTCTACGAACGCCGCAGGGGATCGGACTTGCGCGGTGAATAGAGTTTATCTACCTCGTGTGCCCTGGAATGCTACAGTTGCTCCGTCGAATTCGACCTCGCTTTCTGCCCCGGAGGGGGCAGCGGAGT
>JAYSSW010000108.1:0-4986 GCA_043720335.1 Planctomycetia bacterium | reverse complement strand
GCTCAGGGTTAGTGGGTTTCCGCGATGACAACCACAACATCCTCCAGGAGATCGGCATGGTTCCGGGCAATCTGCGCTACATGGCCTCGCACGAGTGGTCCAAGGTCGATGGCGACATCTGCACCGTCGGCATCACCCGTTTCGCGGTCGAGCAGCTCACCGACGTCGTCTTCGTCGAGCTGCCGAAGGTGGGGCGAAACGTGGCGGTCGGCCAGGCCTTCGGGCAGATCGAGTCGGTCAAGGCGGTCAGCGACCTGTACGCACCCGTCAGCGGCGAAGTCGTCGAAGTCAACGACTCGGTCGTGAAGGACCCCGGCCAGGTCTCCGCCGACCCGTTCGGCAAGGGCTGGATGCTCAAGATCAAGCTCGCCTCGCCCAGCGACCTCGACAAGCTGATGACGGCCGAGCAGTACGAGAAGCAGATCGCGTCACAGGGGCATTGAGTTCTGCGGCGGCCGTTCGTGCTACCCGCCGAAATCGGCGGGTTGTTTTTTTGCTGGCAGTTCGTCCCGAGCGGCTATGAATGCAGAAATGACTCGGTCCGCCGCGAAAGGAAATTCAAATGCTCGCACGTCGTCTCGTCGCGCTGTTGCTGGTTCTGGTGTCCTTCACCGGGGCACGCGCCCAGGACTTTCCCGACTGGAACCAGTGGCGCGGCCCGACGCGCGACGGGCAGGCGCTCGGCAAGACCTGGCCGGCGACGCTGAAGAAGGAGAACTTCACCCAGACATGGCGCGTCGAAACGGGGCCCGGCTATCCGGGGCCGATTGTCACGAAGGATCGAGTCTTCATCGCCGAGACGAAGGACAAGAAGTTCGAGGTCGTCCGCGCGCTCGACCGCGCGACCGGCAAGCAGATCTGGGAAAGCTCGTGGGACGGCGCGATGTCGGTCTTCTTCATCGCCCGCGCCAACGGCGACTGGATCCGCTCCACCCCCGCCTGCGACGGCAAGAGCCTGTATGTCGGCGGCATGCGCGACCTGCTCGTCTGCCTCGACGCCGAGACCGGCAAGCAGCGCTGGCAGGTCGACTTCATGAAGGAAGCCAAGACCGGACTGCCTCCCTTCGGCTTCGTGTCGTCACCCGTCGTCGATGGCGACCATGTCTATGTCCAGGCCGGCGCGTCGCTCGCCAAGGTCGACAAGAACAACGGCAAGATCGTTTGGCAGGTCCTCAAGGACACCGGCAGCGCTTACGACAGCGCCTTCTCCTCGCCGACCTTCGCCACGATCCAGGGCCGCAAGCAGCTGCTCGTCCAGACGCGCATCGACCTTGCTGGCGTCGACTCCGTCGACGGCACGGTCCTCTGGAAGCAGAAGGTGCCCGCCTACAAGAACATGAACATCCTCACCCCCCTCGTCTTCGGCGACTCGATCTTCACCAGCACCTACGGCGAGAAATCGTTCCGCTACAACGTCGCCAAGAACGACGACAAGTTCGGCGTCGATCTCGCCTGGGCCGCGAAGTCGCAGGCGTACATGTCGTCGCCGGTCATCGTGAACGACCACGTCTACCTGCACCTGAAGAACCAGAACGCCGCCTGCATCAACCTCAAGACCGGCAAGGAGACCTGGACCACGGCCGAACGCTTCGGCCAGTACTGGAGCATGGTCGCCCAGGGGGACAAGATCCTCGCCCTCGACGAGCGCGGCATCCTCTACTGCTTCCAGGCCAACCCGGAGAAGTTCGAGCTGATCGACCAGATCAAGATCAGCACCCAGCCGACCTGGGGCCATCTCGCCGTCAGCGGCAACGAGGTGTTCATCCGCGAGTTGAACGCCGTCGCCGCCTACCGCTGGACCGACGCGAAGAAGTAGCGTTGCTTCGAGCGGCGTTGCTCTTTCCATCGACCGCACGGTTCATAGACCAATGGTGACAAATAGGCCGGACAAACGATGTCCGGCCTTTCGCTTTTTCGCACATCTTGCGAGGGCCGCACTTGTCGTACGTACTCAATACCCCGTCCGAGCAGAAGGCGATGCTGGACAAGATCGCGGTCCATTCGATCGAGGAACTGTTCAAGTCGCTGCCCGCGTCGCTCCAGTTGAACCGCCTGCTGCACGTCCCGCCATCGCTCACCGAGATGGAGCTGCAGCAGCACATCGGCGAGCTGTGCGCCCGGAACCAGTCGGCCGACGACGCCGTCTGCTTCCTGGGCGGCGGCGCCTACGACCACTTCATCCCGGCCGTCGTCGACACGGTCTCGTCGCGCAGCGAGTTCTACACCGCCTACACGCCGTACCAGGCCGAGGCGAGCCAGGGGAGCTTGCAGGCGTTCTTCGAGTACCAGACGCTGATCTGCCAGCTGACCGAACTCGACGTGTCGAACGCCAGCCTCTACGAAGGAGGCAGCGCGGTCGCCGAGAGCGTGCTGATGGCGATGAGCATCGACTCGGAGCGCAGCAAGGTGCTGGTCGCCGAGAGCGTTCATCCCGAGTACCGCCAAACGCTGACGACCTACCTGGCGAATCTGTCGAAGGAGATCGTCACCCTGCCGACGCCCGGAGGCTATCTCGACCCGGCCGAGTTGAAGAAGCAGATCGACAGCAAGACGCTGTGCGTGATCGTGCAGCACCCGAACTTCTTCGGCAGCCTCGAAGAAGTCGACGCGATTGGCGAATTGTGCCGGGCGAACGGCGTACTGTTCGTGGTGAGTTTCGACGCGATCAGCCTGGGGCTGCTGAAGCGGCCCGGCCAGTACGGGGCCGACATCGCGATCGGCGAAGGGCAGTGCCTGGGCAACCCGATGGTCTACGGCGGGCCGTACCTCGGCATCATGGCGTGCCGCGAGAAATTCCTCCGCAAGATCCCAGGAAGGTTGGTCGGCCAAACGACCGACCGCAAGGGGACGCGCTGCTGGGTGCTGACGCTGCAGACGCGCGAGCAGCACATCCGCCGCGAGAAGGCGACCAGCAACATCTGCACCAACCAGGGCCTGTTCGCGCTGCGTGCCGCCGCGTACCTTGCCGCCCTTGGCCCGCAGGGGTTGCGCGAGACCGCCAACCTCTGCTTGCAGAAGTCGCACTACCTCGCCGACCAGCTCACGAAGCTGCCCGGCGTATCGCTGAAGCACGCCAGGCCGTTCTTCAAGGAGTTCACGGTGCAGGTGCCGGGCGACGCGACGAAGCTGCTGCAGACGCTGCTGAAGGCCGGCTTCCACGGCGGCCTGCCGCTCGGGCAGTGGTACCCGTCGCTGAAGGACTGCGTTAGCATCGCCGTCACCGAGAGGCGCACCCGCGCCGAGATGGACCGCTTCGTCGCCGCGTTCAAGGCGGCGCTTAACGAACCCTGAGCGCAAGCGAGGGGATAGCAGGGAAGCGCGTTGGCGAGAATTGTCTTTCAGCGAGTGGTTGAGTTATCCCCTCGCTTGCGCTCAGGGTTAGTGGTGTCAGGGTTCGTGGTGTCTGGGCTAGTGTCGCTCGCTCCTTCGTTCCGAGAGAATTCCATGACCGTGCAAGCGCATCAGTCGACCGAGCTTCTTTTCGAGATGAGCCAGCCGGGCCGCCGCACGCATCGGCTGCCGGCGAGCGACGTGCCCGTCGTCGACGTGGCGAAGCTGCTGCCCGAAGGCGCGGTCAGCGACTCGCTCCCCGTGCTGCCGGAGATCGGCGAGATCGACCTGACCCGGCATTACGTCAACCTGTCGAAGCGGAACATGTCGATCGACTCGAACTTCTATCCGCTCGGCTCGTGCACGATGAAGTACAACCCGAAGCGGCACGAGCGCCTCGCGGCCCTGCCCGGCATGGCGAACATCCACCCGCTGCAAAGCGACGAATCGTGCCAGGGCATGCTGCACATGCTCTGGGAGATGCAGAACATCCTCGGCGAGATCGCCGGGCTGCCTGCGGTTTCCTTGCAGCCCGCAGCCGGGGCGCAGGGCGAACTAACCGCTCTGCTGGTCGCGTCGGCGTACTTCAAGGACAAGGGCGAGAAGCGCACCCGCGTGCTGATCCCCGACTCCGCGCACGGCACCAACCCCGCCAGCGCCGCCATCGCCGGCTTCGAGACGGTGTCGATCAAGAGCAACGCCAAGGGCCTGGTCGACATGGACGACCTCAAGTCCAAGCTCGACGACCAGACGGCCGTGTTCATGATCACCAACCCGAACACGCTCGGCCTGCTCGACGTGCAGATCGCGGAGATCACCAAGCTGCTGCACGACAAAGGCGGCCTCGTCTACCTCGACGGCGCCAACATGAACGCCATCGTCGGCGTCACCCGGCCCGGCGACTTCGGCGCCGACATGATGCACTACAACGTGCACAAGACCTTCACCGGCCCGCACGGCGCCGGCGGCCCCGGCTCCGGCCCCATCGCCGTGCGCGACTTCCTCGCGCCGTACCTGCCCAGTCCCATCGTCGTGAAAGACGGCGAGACGTTCCGGCTTGACTACAACCTGCCGAAGTCGATCGGGCGGGTCCGCAGCTTCTTCGCGAACGTCGGCATCCTGCTGCGCGGGTACTGCTACATCCGCACGCTCGGACCCGAAGGCCTGCGCGAAATGACGCACAATGCAGTTCTCAACGCGAACTACCTCCTCGCGATCCTCAACGACACGTTCGAGGTGCCGTTCGGCGAGCGCTGCATGCACGAGTTCGTCGCCAGCGCCCGCCAGCTCAAGCGCGAGAAGCGCATCACCGCGATGGACATCGGCAAGCGGCTGCTCGACTACGGCTACCATGCGCCGACCGTCTACTTCCCGCTCGTCGTCCCCGAGGCGATGATGATCGAGCCGACCGAGACCGAGAGCAAGCAGACGCTCGACGCCTTCGCGGCGGCGATGAACAAGATCCGCGGCGAGGAGGCGGACTTCCTGCGCGACGCGCCGCACACGACGCCGATCAGCCGGCCCGACGAGATCAAGGCGGCGAAGCAGCCGATCCTGCGGTGGAAGCCGTGATCTGCCGGCTGCTGTCCTACACTTCCGCCGACGGCCCCCGCAACATGGCCGACGACGAAGCGCTGCTGCGCTCGGCGGAGGCTG
>JAYSSW010000107.1:0-2317 GCA_043720335.1 Planctomycetia bacterium | reverse complement strand
GAGCGAAGCGATTCCTGGGGGTGAGTTGTCGCACGCTTCGACCCCCACCAATCGCGTTGCTCATGGTGGGGCTTGGCGCTTTCTTTCGCCCCTGCCGTGGGATGCTGATCGCCCCTCCTCTACAGCAGCCCGTACGCTTGCAGCGTCTGGCGCAGCTTCGCTTCGCCGGCGGCGTCCATCGCGCACATCGGCAGCCGCAGCTCGCCGTTGTCGCGGCCCAGCAGCTTCATCGCCGTCTTGATCGGGATCGGGTTCGTCGCGGCGCCGAGCAGGTCGCGGCACAGCGGGAACAGCTTGTGGTGCCACCTCCTCGCTTCGGCGAGGTTGCCCGCGTTGAAGGCGGCGAGCAGCGCCTTCATGTCGCGCGGCACGATGTTGCCGACCACCGACACCACGCCGCGACCGCCTATGCTGAGCAGCGGCAGCGTCAGGCTGTCGTCGCCGCTGAGGATCGTCAGGTCGCACAGCGCGGCGATGGCGCTCGCCTGGTCCAGCGAGCCGGTCGCCTCCTTGATCGCGACGACCTGCGGCAGCGTCGCGATGCGGGCGATCGTCTCCGGCAAGATGTTCGACCCGGTGCGGCCGGGGATGTTGTAGAGCACGATCGGCAGGTCCACCGCTTCGGCGATGGCGGCGAAGTGGCGGAAATAGCCTTCCTGCGTTGGCTTGTTGTAGTATGGGCCGACCGAGAGGCAGCCGTTGGCGCCGGCGCTCTTGGCGAACTTGGTGAGGCGGATCGCTTCGCGGGTGCTGTTCGAGCCGGTGCCTGGCATGATCTTGACGCGGCCGCTGGCGCGCTCGACGACGGCGGCGATGACGCGCTCATGCTCGTCGTGGTCGATGGTCGGCGACTCGCCGGTGGTGCCGACGGGGGCGAGGCAGTCGGTCCCCTGCTCGACGTGCCAGTCGACGAGTTTGCCGAGGGCGTCGAAGTCGATCTTGCCGTCCTTGAACGGCGTGACCATCGCAACCGTCAAGCCCGCGAACATCTCGCCCTTGGTGGCCATCGTTCATCGTCCGAGGCAAAAGCCCGGCTCCCTGATAGGATGTGGGTTCGGCGCACGCAGCCGAGCTTCGTGGCTCCGCGCCGCACTCGCTTCGTTCATCTTAGGTGCGGAGGGCGCGAAGGAAACCGCGAAAGCCGTTGCGAACTCCAGGCTCTCGCCGGTTGCAAGGAGTCTCGACAGCTGATCGCCCGGCCGGGTTCACGCTTTCCCACAGGCAACCTCCATGATCCGCGCCATCGTCTTCGACGCCGTCGGAACGCTGATCCACTGCACGCCGTCGGTCGGCGGCATCTACGCCGAGTTCGGCAAGCGCTACGGCAGCCGCCAGGACGCTGCGAGCATCAAGTGCCGCTTCGCTACCGCGTTCGCGAGGCAAGACCAGCGCGACGTGCAAGCCGGCCAGCGCACCAGCGAGGAGCGCGAACGGCAGCGCTGGCGCGACATCGTGGCCGAGGTGCTGGACGACGTCAGCGACTCCGAAGCGTGTTTCCGCGAACTGTACGACGCTTTCGCCCAGCCCAACTACTGGTACTGCACGCCGGAGACGGCGCCCCTTCTTTCGACGCTGCGGGAACGCGGCTTCACGCTGGTGCTGGCTTCGAACTTCGACCAGCGGCTGCGCGGGCTTTTCGCCGCGCTGTCCGACCTGCACGCGATCGGCCATCTCGTCATCAGCTCCGAGATCGGCTGGCGCAAGCCCGGCAGAGACTTCTTCCGCAGCGTTGGCGAGAGATTGTCGCTGCGGCCCGACGAAATGCTCTACGTTGGCGACGACCGCGTCAACGACTACGACGGCGCGACGCAAGCAGGCCTGCCCGCGAAACTGCTCGACGTGGCCGGCAAGCACCTCGACCTCGGCGCCGACCGCATCGCGTCGCTGGCGGAGCTGCTGGATCTGTAGTGCTTGTCAGGGCAATGATCGCCACGAAGCGACCGATGCATTGGTCTGCTGAAATGCTCGATCGCGCCGTTCAGCCCATTCCCACAAAACGCCGTCGAGGAATTCGGCAATGACTCCGTGTGAATCACGGGTTAGACTCTTCTTTCCTTCGGTGCGGTGTCCCAAGCCCCCTTCCATTTCGCTTTGTCGATTTCGACCGCAGGAACGTTGGCGAGATTCGCACAGCTTGTCTGCCAGGAAAGGAAATCCACTCCATGTATGCACCTCGATTCGCAGCGGCTTTCGTCGTTTCCATGCTGAGCTGCGTCCCTGCATGTTGCGGCGAGAAGGCGCAGCCAAACATCGCCGACGAGCGCCGTCAGGCGTTCGAATGGATGACGAAGCTCGGATACCCGGAAATCAAGGACGC
>JAYSSW010000106.1:0-10450 GCA_043720335.1 Planctomycetia bacterium | reverse complement strand
GTTGGTAGACGAGCATCCACACCACGACGCAGGTGCGGTAGACGGCATTGCCACGCACGGGGAATCGTTCGTCCGCTTCCGTGGGGTCGAACCGATCGGCAAGCAAAGCGAATGCTTCGTCAAATCGGCAGTCGCGTTCCCCATCGCCAGCCTTCTTTGGCAGTCCAACCATGGCAAAAACTCCTTTTGAAAGAGGTCTTCGCCCCTGGCGCAAATCTCATGCCGAATTCGCCTGATACTTTCGGCACTCCTAAAACGAGTGCCATTGCCCTGCCGGTCGCGGCTCCTGCGCCTGCGGCTTCCCTCTCTGCCTTTTCCTCTGCGACTCTGCGTCTCTGCGGTTAGCTCCTCTTATCAGTGAAGGTTCATGCAGGCACTTTACAGCCGCAGGTCGTAAAATAGCCGGACTCCCATGCCGCAGACACGACCGAGGCGCCCATGACAGCGAACCTTGAGCGAACCCCGACGCACGAGCCTCGCGTCGAACTGCTCTACTACTTCTGCAGGCTCCAGCTGCCGGCGGTCCTGCTGTCGGTCGAGCAGTGCGAGTCGCACCTGCGGCGAACCTTCCAGATTTTCCAGAAGAAGAACGCCAGCGACATCGCGTGGGAGGCGTACCTCGACAACCTCTACCCGCTCGACTGGTTCACCGCGTCGGCGTGCCTGGAGGGGATCGAACGCGCCTGGGAGCAGCTCTTCGCGTCGAAGGCCGGCCGCAGCGACTGCCTGCTGATGGACGCGCTGCGGGCGCGGGCCGCCCGCCTGTACCCGCGCGACGACGAGCGCCAGGACAGCGCTGTCACCGAGTTCTGGGGGCACCTGTGCGTGTCGGACTCGCCCGGCTCGGTCCCGGTGCTGGCCCGCTACGACGGGCAGCGGCCGCTGGTGCCGTGGCTGATCCGCGTGTTCCAGAACTGGCACATCTCGCAGCTGCGCAAGCACCCGCTAGCGCAGGCGCTGCCCGACGACGACCTGTCGCTGCCGATGCCCGACGCCGCCCCGGTCGACTCGCGCTGGCGCGAGGTTTTCGCCCAGGCGACGCACGACTGGCTGTCCGAGCTGGACGACAACGACGTGCTGCTGCTGGGCCTGCGCGTCCGCTGCCGGATGAGCCAGCGCGAGGTCGCGCAGCTGTTGTCGGTTCACGAAGGGACCATTTCGCGCAACACCGACCGGATCAGCGGCGCGTGCCAGAGCCTCCTCAAAGATCGCCTGGAGGAAGCCGGCTGGACCGGCGACGACCTGGCGGAGCTGATCCGCACCGAGATGCACCATCTATTACTTGACGACCCGCGCCTGTCCGCCGACTCGCTGGCCCGCGTCCTCGCCAAGAAGGGCAAGCTGCTGCCGGCGTCAGCGTAGCGCCCTATAGCCCCGTCTTGCCGGGGGCGAGACCGAATCCTTTGATACGCGCTGGCCCTGCCGTCACATACCCCTCGACCCATTGATCCTGATCGACACGATGCTCATCGACGCGAATGCACATGCTGCACCACGAAAACGCTCGCCATCGCCGGTCTCCCTCTTCACGCGAATGCGCGGTTCTTCGTATGCACGGCGCCGCCGCTGCCGAATGATCAAGCTCAAAAGCGGCCGGCTACGAAGCCTCGCAAGCCACCGATGCGGCCACGGTCGGAGGCGGCGCCGGGTTCGGCGAATCGGGCGAGTGCGGGTGCCGAGCGAGCCGGCTGACGACGGGCCAGTCTCCCGCCGAATCACGGGCCTGAAGGTCCGCGACCATCGCACGGATGTTGAAGCCGTGCAGCCGAGCGTACTCCTCCCGCGCCGCGCGCACTCCGCGAATCACGTCGTCTTCAATCATGGCTCCGTCTCGCAGGAAAGTTCCTCGGGCGTGCAGATCAGCGGCGGCTCGAATCCGAAGACAACCAGGTCCGCATGGTCTGCGGCACAGGGTTCGTCGATTTACTTTGCGTCCAAGACACGCAGTGCAGCGTCACACATTTCAACAATCTGCGCGTTGTCGAAGTTTTTAGCCGCCCAGCGTTTTTTCGTCAATTCGAGTACTTCTTTTGCCGCTGGATCGCGGAACGACTTCAAAGCTGACACTGCATCGAAAACCTCTTCATAAACACTTCGACGAAGATCGGTTTGCTGCTCCGGATTCGAGTAGTCGTTCCACCATCCCTTCTGGATGCGCTGCCCAGCCCAGAACAGATCGTGCTGATTGAGGAGATCGATGAGCAAGGGCGTGCTGTCCCGATAGCCCATGTCGCGCCAAATGCAGATGACGTCGCTTCGAATGCTCTTCTGCTTCGAGTCGAAGAAAAGATCCTTGAGCCTCGCGCCTGCGGGTTGGCCGCAAGCGACAATCCCCGCCCTCGCCTCCAGCGCCATGTTCCACGACGTTCGAGCGAGAAAGAACGGCAGCAGGCCGTCATAGCGTTTGGACGGGTCTTCCGTCTTCAGGATGCGCTGCACTTCAAGGTGGTCGAGGTAGTTCTTTCCTCGCTGCCCCAGGACCGGATTTCTCTTGGCGTAGTCCCTGACTGCTGCCCCGGGATCTTCGGACAGATACAGGAGGAAATACGGCTTCCAATGCAGCGGCTGCACATCCTCCGGATCGACGATGCCGAAATTCCCCGTGCCAGGCTCGC
The DNA here is from genome assembly GCA_043720335.1 of Planctomycetia bacterium. GTDB lineage: Bacteria > Planctomycetota > Planctomycetia > Gemmatales > Gemmataceae > JAYSSW01. Next base: position 7,835 of record JAYSSW010000106.1, on the reverse strand, counting down.
TACCGCGGTTGCCGCTTCTTTTGCGCAGAAACCACAGGTTGTCCTTCGCAGCGTCCTTCGCAACTGGACCGAACCCGCCGCCGTCGCTGGTGTCGAGAATCTCGATCACGTCTTTCGGCGCACCCTTGACTTCATTCACCAGCGTGGGTGTCAAGCCATAGTGGATAACGATAGGAATTTCTCTCTTGTCGCATTTACCTTTGAGCAGTTCCGTGACGACCAGGATGGCGTGGTGTTCCCAACTCCCGCCGGCCCCACGAGGCGTCTTGTGCGGCACATGCTGGACACTTCCTGCTTTCAGGCGCGCGACGACAATCAACTCGGAACGCGCAACAACGGTGGCGTCTTCGTAGATGGCACGCTTCCAAGCACGAGCGACACTCGTGAATTGGACGAGTACGAGAAGAGACATCGGCAAAGCCAATTTTCGCATCATCACTCTTCTCCGCAAAAAATCGACAATCTCCACCAGTTGCGTGCCTCAAGCGGCCGAATGGGAAACAAGCGGCGTCCAATCAAACGAACACCTCTGCGAATTCCGGCAAACGCTCGCGGAATCGGTTTCAGCATCCACCGCGATCCTACCAGCCCCCATCACGCTACGCAAGTACCCCCCGCTCTGGCTCCGCCACCATGTGCGTCGCGTGAAATCGCGGCGCTACCCTAGCGGATTCGGGCGTCGCCGCGTAAAATAAAGGATTCAGGCTTCTCAGCCCTGCTCTCTCCGTGAGGATCGCTTCCATGTCGGAAAAGCCGCAGCGTCTCCAGTGTGGGTCGGACATCCTGGTCCAGTCGCTCATCAACCACGGCATCGACACCGTCTTCGCCTATCCCGGCGGAGCCAGCATGCCGATACACCAGTCGCTCACGCGCTTCCAGAACAAGATCCGCACCGTGCTTCCGCGCCACGAGCAGGGCGGCGGCTTCATGGCCGAGGGCTTCTCGCGCAGCACCGGCCGGCCCAGCGTCTGCATCGCCACCAGCGGGCCTGGCGCCACCAACTTCGTCACCTGCCTCGCCGACGCCAAGATGGACTCCGTCCCGATTATCGCCATCACCGGGCAGGTCAACACCCACGTCATCGGCACCGACGCCTTCCAGGAAACGCCGATCGTCGAGGTCTGCCGCGCGGTGACCAAGCACCATTTCCTCGTCACGAACACCGAGGACCTGCCGCGCGTGATGAAGGAAGCCTTCCACGTGGCTACGACGGGTCGGCCCGGCCCCGTCATCGTCGACGTGCCGAAGGACGTGCAGAACCGCGTCATCACCCCCGACTACGACGCGCCGATGAACCTGCCCGGCTACCGCCCCGACCGCACGGCCACGCGCGACCAGCTGGAAGCGATCCTCGCGCTGATCCGCCAGAGCAAGCGCCCGGTCATCTACACCGGCGGCGGCGTGGTCGTCGCCGGCGCGTCGGCCGCCCTGCGCGCCTTCGCCGAGAAGACCGGCATCCCGGTCGCGATGACCGTGCACGGCCTCGGCTCGTTCCCCAACGAGCACTACCTCAGCCTCAACATGCTCGGCATGCACGGCACCGTCTACGCCAATTACGCCGTCAACGAGGCCGACCTGCTCCTCGCCTTCGGCGTCCGCTTCGACGACCGCGTCACCGGCAAGGTGACCGAGTTCGCCAAGCACGGCAAGATCGTCCACATCGACATCGACCCGTCCGAGATCAACAAGATCAAGACCGCCACCATCCCCGTCGTCGGCGACGTCGGACACGCCCTGCGCGAGATGGTCAAGATGATCGACGCCGACCCGAAGCTGGTCCCGCCGGTCAGCACTCACAGCGACTGGATGGAGCAGATCGACAAGTGGCGCGCCGACGAACCGCTGAAGTACAACGACCGCGAAGACGCCATCGTGCCGCAGCACGCCATCCACCGGCTGTGGGAGATCGTCCGCGACCGCGGCATGCTGGACGACACCATCGTCACCACCGGCGTCGGCCAGCACCAGATGTGGACCGCCCAGTTCTGGAAGTTCACCCAGCCGCGCACCTGGTTCACCAGCGGCGGCCTGGGGGCGATGGGCTTCGGCCTGCCCGGCGCCATCGGCGCGAAAGCGGCCAACCCCCTCAAGACCGTCATCGACGTCGACGGCGACGGCAGCTTCCTCATGAACATCCAGGAGCTGGCCACCGCCTACACCGAGAAGCTCCCCATCAAGGTGCTGCTGCTCAACAACCAGCACCTCGGCATGGTCGTGCAGTGGGAGGACCGCTTCTACGAAAGCAACCGGGGCCACACCTACCTCGGCGCCGGCTTCGACCACGAGCCGTACCCCGACTTCGTCGCCATCGCCAAGGGCTTCAAGTGCGAAGCCCGCAGCATCTCCGCCAAGGAGGATTTGGACGGCGCCCTCAACGACATGCTCGACAGCGACCGCCCCTACGTCCTCAACGTCATGGTCCCCTACCAGGAGCACGTCCTCCCCATGATCCCCGGCGGCATGTCCGTCAAGGACATCATCAAGGCGTAGAAGAAACGCCTCCTCCCCGTTTAGCGCCCGCAGGTCCAGGCGGGAGGAGAATCCAACGATCCTTGCCCCGCGACATGGCAACAGCCACGCTCACGCGGGCGCTAAACGGGGAAAGAACCATGTGACGACTCATTCCCCGTCGCTCTCGAAATGACCGCGTGATAAAATGCAAGCCGTCGCCTTCCTGGACCGACCAGGGACGCGGCGGCTTTTTCCGCATCGAGGCCCAGCATGAACGCGACACGCACCTTGCTGATCCCGCTCCTGGAGAACGGCGACCGCCTGACGGTCGCCGAGTTCGAGGAGCGCTACGACGCCATGCCCGACGTCATCAAGGCCGAGCTCATCGAAGGAGTCGTTTACATGGCGTCGCCCGTCTCGACCGAAAAGCACGGCAGCCCTCATGCTGCGTTGATCATCTGGCTGGGCAACTATCTTCTGCAAACCGAAGGCGTCCAACTCAGCGACAACGGCACCATCAAGCTGCGGCTGGGCCGCAACCGCCCGCAGCCCGACGCGCTGCTGCGCGTGCTGCCGTCGCACGGCGGCATGTCGAAGACCGACGCCAAGGGCTACGTCGTCGGCGCCCCGGAGCTGGTCGCCGAGGTCGCCGCCAGCACCGCGAGCTACGACCTGCACGACAAGCTCGGCGCCTACCAGAAGAACGGCGTGCGCGAGTACCTCGTCTGGCGCGTCGAGGACGAAGCCATCGACTGGTTCGTCCTGCACGGCGGCAAGTACCGCTCGTTGTCCCCCGCGAAGGACGGCCTGCTCAAGAGCAAAGTCTTCCCCGGCCTGTGGCTCGACGCCGCCGCACTTGTCGCTGGCAACCTGCCACGCATGATGGAAGCCGCCCGCCTAGGCGTCGCCTCCGACACTCACGCGGCGTTCGCCGAGAAGCTGCGGACGCGGAATGCGTGACAAGAGCTGAACGCGGAGACGCCAAGGAAAGGCTGAGAAGGGAAGCCGCAGGAACCGCGCTACGACTCCAACGTAGCGGTCGCGCCGATTGTACGGCTCAGCCGCGCAACGCATCAGCGGGAAAACGGCGTGCAGGCGGTCGCGGCGGGGCGGGAATGCCGATGGCAGTCGGACCTTCCGAATTTCCCACGCTGCGAAAGGCACGGACGCCATGAAGCCGCAACTGTCCCGTCGTGACCTGCTCAAGACCGCTAGCGCCGGAGCGATCATCGCCACCGCCGCGACGAAGTCCGACGGGGGCTTGTTTCGCCGGCACCATCCGGTCGGCGTCGTCGGCAACCTCACCGGCGCCGAGGCCCTCGTTGAGACGCTCATCCAGGAGCAGGTCGACTGCGTCTTCGGCATCCCCGGCGCCCAGCAGAACGAGCTCTGGGACACGATGAAGACGCGCAACCTGCCGTACCTTCTCGTCACCCACGAGTTCTCCGCAGCCACGATGGCGGACGGCTACGCCCGCAGCACCGGCAAGCCCGGCGTGCTCTGCGTCGTGCCAGGGCCGGGCCTGACCAACTCCCTCACCGGCCTCGGCGAAGCGCTGCTCGACAGCGTGCCGCTCGTCTGCATCGTCGGCGACGTGTCGAACGCGCCGCGCGCCCGGCCGTTCCAGGTCCACTGCCTGGAGCAGTCGGCGATTTTGCAGCCCGTGACGAAGCGCGTCTACACCGTGCAGCGCGTCGACGAGATCGCCAACACGGTGCGGCAGGCGCTGCAGTTCGCGAAGTCGGGAGAGCCGGGGCCGGTCGGCGTGGTGATCCCGTACAACCTGCTGATCGAGGCGGCGCGGTTCAACAGCCCGCCGCTCGGCCCGATCGAAGTGCCGTTCGACGAGGCCGCCTGCCAGCGCGCCCTGCACCTGCTATCGGATCGCCGGCTGCGCGTCGGCATCTACGCGGGCTACGGCTGCATGGACCACTCGGCCGGCCTCGTCCAGCTCGCCGAGCTGCTGCAAGCGCCGGTCGCCACCAGCATGATGGGCAAGGGAGCGATGCCGGAGAACCATCCGCTGGCGGTCGGCTGGGGCTACGGCCCTCAGGGGACGCGCACCGCCGAGGACGCCTTCCGCCACGTCGATCTCGTCCTGGCGATGGGGGTGAAGTTCAGCGAGGTGTCAACCGGCTTCTACTCGCTGCCGCAGCACCGCCACCTGATCCACGTCGACATCAACCCGAACAACCTGGGCCGCATCATGCGCACGTCGGCGTGCGTCAACACCGACGTCGGCGTGTTCCTGCAGCAAGCGATGGGGCAGGCCGACACGCTGCGCCGCCCGTGCAACGAGCGGTTGGCGGAGCGCATCGTCCACCAGAAGCGCAGCGAGGCGAACGAGAACGAGCGCAGCCACGCCCAGTGCGGCGTCGATCCGATGCAGTTCGTGCGGACGCTGCGCTGCGTGACGAATCCCGACGCGCTGACGTTTGTCGATGTGACGGTGTCGCAGTATCTCGCGACGGAAGCGTTCTTCGCCACGCAGCCGCGCACCTTCTTCAGCCCCACCAACAATCAAGGCATGGGCTGGTCGATCCCGGCGGCCCTCGGCGCGCAGAAGGTGCATCCGGGCCGGCAGACCGTCACGATCACCGGCGACGGCTGCTTCCTGATGTCGGCGATGGAGATCTCGACCGCCGCCCGCGAACGGCTGCCGGTGAAGTTCTTCGTGCTCGACGACCAGGCCTACCACTACATGCAGGAGCTGCAGCGCCCCGCCTACATGCGGACGACGGCGACGATTCTCGCCCGCCTCGACTACCGCGCGCTGGCGTTGGGCTGGGGCGTCGGCTACCAGGAGATCCGTAGCGCCGACGAGCTGGAGCCTCGGCTGCGCTCGGCGCTGGCGTTCAACGGCCCGGTGCTGACGCGGGTGGCGACCGACTACCGCCGCCGCCCGATCCGCTGGATTGCTGCGGCGCGCGCGAAGTACACGAACGAGCTGTCGCTGGAGCAGAAGCGCCGCTTCCTCACCCGCCTCGGCTCACGGGCGCTCGACCTGCACCCGCGCAACGACTGACGCGGTTGAAACGGCTTCACGGCGCGGCGATGCGATGGTATACTGGGACCATGAAATCCACGAAAACCACTCCCGTTCTTGACCATCTGATGGTGCCGCTCGGCGACTGCCTGACGCCGGAATCGGCGCGCCGCGTCCTGACGCTGAAGGCCGACGCCGCCCTGCAAGCCCGCGTGGACGACCTGCGCGAGCGCCACCGCGAAGGCTTGCTCACGCCAGACGAGCTTGCGGAGTACGGCAACTACGTGTCGTTCAGCACCTTCGTAGCCATCCTGAAATCGAAGGCCCGCCAACTCCTCGCCCGCACGGCGTGCCGGACGCCAGTTTAGCCGCGACGCGCAGCGGAGCGCGAGAATCGCGCAACGATTCGATCCCCCGCCCGGTGTCACGCCCGCGCTCGCCGGAGGCGAGCGGCTATACGGTATCGCCGGTCTGCGTCGCAGGCGGCGGCACATACGCGACCACGACGGTGGCGTCGTCCGGCGGCGGCGCTTCCTCCACCCTGGCCTGCGGCGGCTGCGCACGCCACACGACCCACGCCAGCACGGCGGCGCCCAGCAGCACCAGCAGGCTGATGCTCTGCGACATGCTGAGGCCCAGGAGGTACTTCTTGTTGTCGAGCCGCAGCATCTCGTTGAGGAAGCGGTGCACGCCGTAGCCCAGCATCAGCAGCACCAGCAGCGAGCCGTCCTTCCAGCGGTACGGATGGTACGACAGCAGGAAGAACAGCAGGAGCGCCGCGCTGACCGACTCGTAGATCTGCGTCGGGTGGAGCGGGATGCTGACGGGCACGAACGCGATGGTTTCGAGGGCCGCTCCGCGCTGCACGGTCAGCGTCAGCTCGCGGTGGTCCTTGACTCCGCCGAAGTAGAGGAAGGCGTCGTAGTCGCGTTCGCCGCCGATCTCCTGGCCGTTGATGGCGGTGATCTGGTCGCCGACGCGCAGGCCCGCCTGGTCGGCTGGCGTGCCAGGATCGACGGCGACGACGGTCGCTTCCCGGCCATGCACGAGGAAGCCGGTCGGCGACTGGTAGCCCATCTTCACCATCGTCTTGGTCGGGTCGCTGTTGAGCGGGAAGCTGATCGATGGAGTGGCGGGGCAGGCGACGCTTCCGAAGCAGCAGCCGGTCAGCAGGCAGCCCATGCGTCCGAAGATCAGGCCCAGGGCGATGCACGGGGCGATCACGTCGAACATCTTGAGATGCGACACGCCTTCCTTCGCCATGACCCGGCGGTGGTAGAGGAGGTAGCCGACCAGCCCGCCGAAGATGGAGCCGTAGAAGACGAGGCCGCCGTCCCAGATGGCGATGGTGCGCAGCCAGTTGCCCGGCATGCGGTAGAAGTCGAAGTACTCGGCGACGTAGAGCAGGCGCCCGCCGAGGATGCCGCTGACGAAGAGCCAGAGGGTGAGGTCGGGGATGAGGTCGGGGTTGACGCCGGAGCGCTTCGCGAGGCGGCAGGCCAGCCACTGCGTGCTGACGAAGGCGAGGAACAGCATCATGCCGTAGCCGTACACCGGCACGTCGGGCAGGCCGCTGAAGATCCAGCTCAGGCGGATGTGGAACAGGATCGGCAGCATGCGGCGGCGCCTCGGGGGACGGGGGGTTGATTCAAGCGACAAGAAGCGTTGGCGATTCATGCTCACGTTCAGGTGAACGGCCTGCGTAAGCGGGCTGGTGGAATTTCCAGCCGCTGCAAGGTTCAACCAGCCTGCTTACGCAGGCCGTTCGCCTGGAAGTGTATGTACCGCATCGGCCATCCCCCGCCTCACGGCACTTTGACGCGGTCGAAGATTTTCTGCAAGATCGCTTCCGGCGACACGTCCTCGGCCTCGGCTTCGTACGTGACGCTGACGCGGTGGCGCAGCACGTCGTTGCCGATCGTCTTGATGTCCTGCGGCGTGACGTAGCTGCGGCCTTCGAGGAACGCCTGCCCCTTCGCTCCGCGCGCCAGGAAAATCGTGGCTCGCGGGCTGGCGCCGTACTGGATGTAGCTCTCCAGGTCGAGGCCGAAGTCGCGCGGCCGGCGCGTCGCCTGCACCAGATCGACGATGTAGCGTTTCACCTTGTCGTCGAGGTAGACGGCGTCGATGCCGCGCCGCATCTCGAACAGGTCCGCCGCCGTCAGAACGGCTTCGATCTGCAGGTCGGCGTCGATCTGCGACATGCGGTCGAGGATCGCCAGCTCCTCCTCCTTGGTCGGGTACGACAGCTTCAGCTTCAGCATGAAGCGGTCGACCTGAGCTTCGGGGAGCGGGTACGTCCCTTCCTGCTCGATGGGGTTCTGCGTCGCGAGCACGAAGAACGGCTTCGGCAGCGGATGAGTCTGGCCGGCGGCGGTGACGGCATGTTCCTGCATCG
>JAYSSW010000105.1:0-4996 GCA_043720335.1 Planctomycetia bacterium | reverse complement strand
GGGCAGTGGGTGCGGAACATTTCGCCGAAGCTGCGGTGCAGCGGGATCAGCTCCTTCTCCTCGCCGAGCCGTTCGCCGTACGGCGGGTTGCAGACCATCACGCCAGGCGCACCAACAGGTGGGCGGAAGTCCTTCACGTCCTGCAGGCGGAAACGAGGCAGGTGGCCGATGCCGGCGGTGCGCGCGTTGGTTTCGCTGAAGTGGATGGCGTCGCTGCGGACGTCGGACCCGAGGACCGGATGCGGGAGCTGCTTGAGAACGCCGTCGCGGGCCTCGTCGCGCAGGCCGTTCCAGAGGCGGATGTCATGGTTCATCCAGCCCATGAAGCCGAAGCGTTTGCGGGTGAGGCCGGGGGGCCGCTTGAGGGCGATCCAGGTTCCTTCGATGCAGAAGGTGCCGGACCCGCACATCGGGTCGGCGAGGGGCGTCTCGCCGCGCCAGCCGGTGCGGAGCAGCAGCCCGGCGGCCAGGGCTTCGTTGATCGGGGCGCGGGTGAGGATGGGCCGGTAGCCGCGCTTGTGCAGCGACTCGCCGGAGCTGTCGAGGCTGAGCGTCATCTGATCTTGAAACACGTGCAGGTTGAAGCCGACCATCGGCGACTCGACATCGACGCTGGGCCGACGGCCGACGCGATCAACGAACTGGTCGCAGATGGCGTCCTTCACTCTCAACGCGGCGTACTTCGAGTGGGTGATGCCGGAGTCGCGGACGTTGCTGTCGACGGCGATGGTGTGGTCGGGGGTGAGCCATTTGGACCAGTCGATGGTGCGGACGGCTTCGTAGAGCTGGTCGGGGGAGCGGACGGGGGCTTCGAGGACGGGCCAAAGGACGCGGACGGCGGTGCGCAGCCAGAGGTTGGCGCGGTACAACATCGCGAGGTCGCCGTGGAAGGCCGCGCCGCCGCGCCCCGGCTCGACGTTGTCGGCGCCGATGGCGAGCAGTTCGTCGGCCAGGATCTTTTCAAGCCCGCGTGCGCAGGTGGCGAAGAATTTCACTCGTCGTTCCGTGGCTGGGGAATCATGGTCGAGACAATCGCGAGGTCCGTCGCGCTCACTTCGGGGCGACGTGGCGCCACAGCGCTGCGCCGTACGCGGCGTAGCGCGGGCGGTCTTCCGCCAGCAGCACGCCAGCACGCACCAGCGTTTCGCAGACGCGGTCCAATTGATTGATATAGGCTTTCTCGTCGGCGTAGCGCTCGGAAATCGCGACGCGCGGGTCGTTCGCCGCCGGCCTCCACGGCAGAGGCAGGAACGATCCTTGCAGGCTGGCGAGCATCCCCTCGGCGCCGACCTCCTTGCGGCGCAGGTTCCAGCCGGTGAACGTGCCGAGCGGGACGGCGACCTCCGGCGGCAGCAGCGCGCCTCGGTCGTTGCCGTCGCGGTCGGACTTCGGCACGCGCACGACATACTGGCCCAACACCTTCGGCGGTTCAATGGCCTTGCCATCGTCGCCGAAGTGTTTCGCGAACGCCGGCGTTTGGATCACTGCCGGGAAGCGCACGCCAGGGATCGCGGGGAAGCCGACGGCGTCCTGCTTCCCGTCGACGAGCGTGCCGTCGGCGACCTTCGGATAGACGCTGGGCGGCGGCTCCTTGCCGTCGCGCACCCAGACGTCGAGAGACAGCAGCAGCGCACGCAGGAACGGGCGGTAGTCGGCGAAGTTGGGCGAATGCTCGCCGATCCCCTGCTTGGGGGGGAACGCCGCGGGGCCGTGCTGCGTGCCGCCGAAGGCGTAGACGCGGACGTTGGCGGGCAGGTCGGCGTCGGCCTTGGCGAGCGGGTCGGTGTGGACGAGCGAGCCGGCGCGGTGCCAGTACTCCGCCGCGCTCTGCGTGTGCATGATCTTCGGCTGCGTGCGGCTCTTGGCGTAGGCGCCCAGGATGCTTCCTTCTCGCTTCGTGAACGGATCGACGGACGGCCCGTAGGTGAACGGAAAGATGTCCGCGGGGTAGAGGTGGTCCTCGTGCTGGCCGTTGTGACGGGTCGGCTGGGCGAAACGGTGGTTGAAACAGCCAAGCCCGCCGCCTGCGACGTGGGGCATCAGCCCGTCGAAAACGATGCGTCCCTTCTCGTCCTCGTTGAAGCCCTCCCAGAGCAGGTGCCGCAGGAAACGCCCGCTTTGCGAAACGCCGAACGCGTGGGTGCGCCGGATCGTCGACTTGCCCTGGGCGGCGAGCGGGTTGCGCTCGCTGCCGTCGTGGCGCAGGAAGGCGATCAGGTCGCGGACCCCCGCTAAGCCGACGCCTTGCACCAGCGGGTTCTCCGCCTCGCCGATCAGTTCGTAAAGCACGCCCGGCACGAACCCCCCTTGCAATTCCAGCATCACCTGAGGCAGCGAACCCGACACGCTCCCGTCGCTGGCCTCGAACAGACGCTTATCCAGTTTCCATTGCTCGGGCGGCACCACTTCGCGGGGATCGCCTTCGCGAAGGCGCTTCGTCAACGTCGCCTTCTCGGGCCAGTAGGAGCCGTGATGGTCGCGGCGCGAGAGCGGCATCGCGTTCGTCGGCGCGTCGCAGCTCATCTCGAAGCGGACCAGGCCGCGCAGCGGCGAGCCGTCCTTGGCGCGGGCGACCGGGGGCTGCAGGAGAAGCCGGCCGTGGGCGGGGATCAGCTCGCCGATCCAGCCGGACCAGACGATGGTGAAGCCGTGCCGCATGAGGAAGCCGTCGCCGGCGGGGTTCTTGGCGTCGGGCCCCGGTCCGCCGGGAGGCCGGTTGAACATGCCGAGGGCGAGCTTGTTGCCCCGGTTGTTCACGTCGTAGAGTAGGGCGCCATTGCCTTTCGATCGGTCCTTGGGGGTCAGAATCTGCACGTCGGCGGAGAAGCGCACTTTGCCATTGGCGTCGCGGGGCGCCAGGTCGAGGTCGACGATCCTGCGGTTGCGCGGATCAGCGGGGTCGAGAGCGAACGTCGCGACCGCCGTGATCGACTCGTAGGGGCCGACGTCGCCGAACGACAGCCCTTCGGCGAACGGCTCGCGCTGCCCATCGGCGAACGGCTCGCGCTTGCGCACCTCAAGCGAGACGAGTTCCGCGTGGAGCGGCGTGGTGGCCGCGAAAAGGACGAGCATGACGAGAAGCCGGAAGCGACGCATGGTTTCTTCTCCCGCAAGCTTGCAAGGGGCGAGGGACCGGCTTAAGGTAATGCTTTGTCGCCCGCGATGCAAATGGGACAGCGTCTTCCCCAACGCTGTCCTGCAACTGGGAGAATCTCACCATGTCGATCCGCAAATCGTTGGTCGTGGCCGCCGTGCTGGCGCTGGCCGTGCTGGGCTTCGCGAGCCGCCACGACGCCCAGGGAGAAAAGAAAGTGGAGAACCGCGTGTTCGAGATGCGCACCTACTACGCCCACCCCGGCAAGATGAAGGACCTGCACGCCCGCTTCCGCGACCACACCTGCAAGCTGTTCGAGAAGCACGGCATGACCCTGGTCGGCTTCTGGAGCCCCGCCGACGCCAAGGACGCCGAGGAGAAGATGGTCTACCTCCTCGCCTACCCCAGCAAGGAAGCCGCCGACAAGAGCTGGAACGCCTTCCGCAACGACCCCGTTTGGCACAAGGCCCGCGACGCCTCCGAGCTGAACGGCAAGATCGTCGCCAAGGTCGAGTCGGTCTACCTCAACCCGACCGACTACTCGGCGATCAAGTAGACCCCTTCGGGGATCGCAGATTGCAGATCTCGGATTTCAGATTTGCAATGCCCCAAGCCCCACCATGAGCGCAGAGTTGGGTGGGGGTCGCATCCGTCATCTTTTTCAAGCCCGCCGCCGTCTGAGGCGGCGCGGGTGGAAGCTGCAACCCCGCCGCCTATCGGCAGCGGGCTTGAAATGATCGAATTAATCTCGCCGCCCTCATCTTTTGCTCCCCCCTCCTCCGCCGCAGGTGATCCATGCCGATTGTCGAGGCCCGCGAGCTGACCAAGACCTACCGCGTCTACCAGAAGAAGGAAGGCCTGTTCGGCGCCGTCAAAGGGCTGTTCCACCGCGAGCACAAGGAGGTCCACGCCGTCGACAAGGTGTCGTTCTCCGTCGAGGCGGGCGAGATCGTCGGCTTCCTCGGGCCCAACGGCGCCGGCAAGACCACCACCCTCAAGATGCTCTCCGGCCTCGTCTACCCCACGTCCGGCGACGCCACGGTCCTGGGGCACACGCCCTGGACGCGGGCCGACGATTTCCGCCGCCGCTTCGCCCTGGTCATGGGCCAGAAGAACCAGCTCTGGTGGGACCTCCCCGCCGGCGACAGCTTCCAGCTCCACCGCGAGATCTACTCGCTGCCCACCGCGTCGTTCCAGCGCACGCTCGGCGAGCTGACCGAGATGTTCGGCGTCAAGGAGCTGACGCGGCAGCCGGTGCGCGAGCTGTCGCTGGGGGAGCGGATGAAGATGGAGCTGATCGCGGCATTGCTGCACGAGCCGCAGCTGCTGCTGCTCGATGAGCCGACCATCGGGCTGGACGTGGTGGCGCAGGTGACGATCCAGAAGTGCCTGCGCGAGTACAACCGCCAGCGCGGCGTGACGATGCTGCTGACGAGCCACTACATGCGCGACGTGGAAGCGCTGTGCAAGCGGGTGCTCATCATCAACCACGGCCGGCTGGTGCACGACGGGCCGCTGTCGGAGATCACCGAGCAGTTCGGCAAGGTGAAGCTGGTGAAGCTGCAGTTCGCGACCGAGCCGCCGCCCGACCTGGCCGAGTTCGGCGAAGTCGTGCATCTCGAAGGCCCGACCGTCGATCTTCGCGTCGACCGCACGCGCATCGCCGAGGCGCTGACGGCGATCCTCGACCGCTACACGGTGGTCGACATGAGCGTGCAGGACCCGCCGCTCGACCAGGTCATCGCCCAAATCTTTGAACAGGGCGAGGCCCAAAACGCCACCCGGGAAAGCGCCGAGGAGAAGCTCAATGCCGTCGCTTAGTACGATCTCATGGACGGCCACGCTGCGGAAGTACACCAAGATCATGCGGGTCTCGCTGATCGAGCGGATGGCCTACCGGGG
>JAYSSW010000104.1:0-2323 GCA_043720335.1 Planctomycetia bacterium | reverse complement strand
GCGGCGCGACCTCGTCGCGCCAGCGCCGCGGGACGCCGGACCAGGCGAGCTGGTACGTCGCTTCGAGCGGCGTCGGGACGTAGTGCTTCGGTTCGAGGAAGAGCGGCATGTCGATCAGCGTGTCGCCGACCGCGACCGGCTCGACGAAGGCGGCGATGGGGCGGCCAGCGGCGTAGGCGGCCAGCGTCAACGGCTGGCTCGCCGGCGCCTCGTACGCCGTTTCGCCGAGCTTCGCCCAGATCGCGCCGTGGACGCCGTGCGGATCCGCTCGCGGTCGGCGGGTGCAGGTCGAGGACGAGCAGGTGGATGCCCTGGTCCAGCACCGCGACCGCCTTGTCGAGAAACGCGTCCATCGCTCCGGCGCTTGATTTGTTGCCCGACGACACGACCTCGATCACCGCGACAAGCCGGTCGTTGCTGACATGGCGGATCGCCAGCTTCTTCTGCGTGCGCAATTGCTCGTGCTTCTCGGCCAGGGCGCTGACCCGCACCTGGAGCGGATGCGTCGCCACGGCGACGCTGCTTCCGTTCGGCGGTTCGGCGTCCTCCCTGATGTTGCCGTTACCGTTTCCGTTGGTGCTGGCTGGCGGTCGGTAGCCGTTGCTGGAGAGCGTCAGCACGTCGGGGCCGATCTCGCCCGCGACCTGTTCGGTCAGGGCGTAGTGGTCCTTCGGCAGCAGCCCTTTGTTCAAAGCGTTGCGGATCTCCACAAGCCAACTGTTGTGGAAGTCGTGGAAAATGCCCGCAGGCACGCGCGACCAATCGTGGACCGGCATCGGTGGGTTCCTCCTTATCGCCTTGCGTGCATTGTATCGTGCAACGGCGCTTCGGGCTCAGGGCGTTGCGGAGGGACGACGCTCATCGTGGGGCTGCCGGTCCCTGCCAGTCGCGGTTCCTGCGCCTGCTACTTCTTCTTCTCGCGGATGGTCCACATGTAGAGGAAGCGCGGGCGCTCGCCGCCGGGGACGGGGAACTCAACGACCTGGTCCGGCTCCATGTTCGGGAACGGGTAGTCGTGCGCCACCACGCGGGTGCCGGGCTTCAGGTTCTTGATCTGCGGCTCCAGCTTCTCCATGAAAACCGGCAGCATGTACAGCATCACGACCGTCGCGTCGCCCAGGTCCTTCACCTTCAGCGCGTCCCCCTGGCGGATGTCGACCAGTTCCTTGGTGACGCCGAACTTCCTCATGGTGGCGAAGCATTCCTTGATGCGGGCCGGGTCGATGTCGACCCCGACCCCCTTGGCGCCGTACTTCTTGGCGGCGGCGCAGACGATGCGGCCGTCGCCGCAGCCGAGGTCGAAGACCAAGTCCGACTTCGTCACCTTGGCCATGTCGAGCATCTTGTCGACGACGACCTGGTCGGTCGGCACGTAGATGATCTGGCACGTCACCTTCTGCTCCGGCGTCTGCGCGACGAGCGTGGTAGGAATCCCAGCCAGGGCCAGCAGCAGGGCGAGGCGGAAGCTTTTCATGTTCACTCCGTGGGAATGGCGTCTGGAAAGAGAAGAAGCCTGCGGGCGAATGTCCGCAGGCTTGGTTGATCCCATGCGACCGTCGAACTACTTGCCGTTCTTCTCGGGCACGACCCACATCAGCACCTTGTGGTTGTCGCGGCTGGCGCTCTTCACGATGGCGGTCGCGGTCGGCTCCCAGCCCTTGGTCCAGCTGTAGTCGTGCGACAAGATGCGCGTGCCGGGCTTCAGCTTCTCCTTGGCGATCGGGAACCACAGGTCCATGAACTCGGGGAACATGTACAGCATGACGACCGAGGCGTCGCTGAGGTCCTTCGGCTTGAGGGCGTCGCCGTAGCGGACCTCGACGAGCGTGCCGACGTTGTACTTCTTGGCCTGGTCCATCGACTCGACGATGCGTTCGGGGTTCAGCTCAAGGCCGACGCCGCGCGCGCCGAACTTCTTGGCGGCCATGAAGAGGATGCGGGCGTCGCCGCAGCCGAGGTCGAAGATGAGGTCGTCCTTGCCGACCTTGCCCATCTCGAACATCTTCTCGATGACTTCGTCGGCGGTCGGGACGTAGGTGGTGTTGAAGTACTTCGGGTCCTCGCGCTTGGGGCCTTCCTTCTTCTTCTCACCCGCGCCGGCCGAAACGACCAGGCCGCACGCCACGGCCAGCACGGCCACGGACAACAGACGCTTCCACATGATGCAACTCCTCGATGGGGAACCAGCGACTACGACTTGGGAGAGGGTTCGCCGCAGCACAGCGACGCTGGAGACAAACTAGCGTCCCGCATCGCCGCTGCCAAGGAAAAAACGCGGAAAGACGAACCGGTCAACGAAGCCGCCCGCCGACGAGTCGTCTCG
>JAYSSW010000103.1:0-2324 GCA_043720335.1 Planctomycetia bacterium | reverse complement strand
GCAGGCCGAGCGTGTCGGCGTAGCGCTGGTTGGCGAAGACGACGCGGCTGGCCCGGTCCTTGCGGAAGATGTTCTGCGGCAGGTTCTGCAGCAGCGATTCGTAGAGGTGCTGCGAGTCGCGCAGGGCCTGCTCCGCGCGCTGGCGCTGCAGGAACTGGCCGAGCTGGCTGGCGACCGCCTGCAGCAGCGACAGGTCGTCGGCGAAGTCGCCCGACGCCGGGAGGGTCCAGAATTCGACGACGCCGAGCAGGTCGCTGCCTGCCTGCACGGGGAGGGCGAGGACCGACTGCAGGCCCGCCCGCCGCGCCGCCAGCCAGCGCTCGCGGTCGCGCCACGGGGCTTCGTTGGTTGGCTCGGCTCGCGCTGTCCGCTCGAGGAAGTCGTCGAGAGGCAGGCCGGGGCGCTGCCAGGCTTCGCGGAAGCGAACGCCGTCGCCGTCGGCCGACCACACGACGCCGGCGCCGAACTCCATGGCGTCGCCGAGCATCGCGAGCAGCTGCGTGAGCGTTTCGCCGACGGCCGCCTCACGGGTGAGGATGCGGGCCACGTCGTACTGCACCTGGATCTGCCGGGCGCTGCGCTTGCGGGCGGTGATGTCGTGGCCGACCAGCACGCCGCCTTTGAGCGCGCCGGCGGGGTCGCGCAGCGGTCGGCCTGTCATCAGGACCCAGCGCCCGGCCGGGGCTTCCTCGTGGACGAGGAACGCTTCGACCTCGTCGAACGACTCGCCGCGCACGCAGCGCCGCATCGGGTGCTCGGCGAAAGGGGTGACGCGGTCGGCCTGCATCAGCCGATAGCCGTGCTGGAGCAGGGCGGGGCCGAAGATGGTCTCGGCGGAGGGGTTGAACAGGAAGATTTCGCCGCGCGGGTCGGCGACGAGGATGGCGTCCCCCATGTGGTCGAGGATCGACTGCAGCAGCTGGCTCTGCTTGCCGAGCGTCTCCTCGACCTGCTTGCGGCGGGTCAGGTCGCGCATGACGGCGAGGACGGCGGGCTTGCCGTGCAGGGTGATGGCGGAGGTGTTGATGTCGACGAAGAGTCGCTGGCCGTCCTTGGCGAGATGGACCCCTTCGCCGTGGAAGTTGCCGGTGCTGCGCTGGGCGTCCAGCCTTTGCGCGAAGCCCTGGTCGAAGTCGGGGTCGTCGATGTCGTGGGTGGTGAGGCCGAGCAGCTCGTCGCGGGTGTAGCCGAGCCGACGGCACGCCGCGGGGTTCGCTTCGAGGATGCGGCCGTTCTCGTCGTGGACGAAGACGGCGTCGTTGATCGCCTCGAAGAGCACGCGCATCCAGTCGCTGGGGTCCGCCGCGTCGTTCATGGAGGGTGATTCCGAGGGGGAGGGGAGTAGCTGCCTGCAAATATACCGCAGGAACGAGAAGTCGCGCCGCGAAAACGCGGAAATGCGGTCCCTTCTCGATCCCGTTTCGGTTAGCATGGAACCGCGAGCCAAGCCCCGCCATGAGCAACGCGATTGGTGGGGGTCAAACCCCCAGGAATCGCTGCGCTCATCCTGGCGCTTGGTGTTTCTTGTTCACTCAAGGGCCGGCGACATGGGCAACGCGGGAACCGTCATCATCTTCATGGTCTCGCTGGCGGGCTGCTCGTTCATCACGATGCTCGCCCTCACCTACCTCTCGCACCACTTCCTCACCGTCCTCATGGACTCCAGCTCCGGCCACGACGAGGTCCACTGGCCCGACGGCGAAACCATCCTCGACTGGATGTGGAAGCCGTTCTACACCCTCTGGATCGTCGGCTTCTGGGCCGTCACCGGCGCCGGCGTCGTCGGCCCGTGCTTCGTCCTGCTCCTCACCGACCTCAGGACCTTCGCGGTCTTCCTCCTCGTCTTCCTTTGGCTGATCGTGCCGCTCGGCTTCTGCTCCACGCTCTACCGCCGCAACTGGTTCGCGATCCTCAGCCCCGAATTTCTCGCCAAAGCGGCGCAGCACCTCCCCGCGCTGCTCTACACCTACGCCGTCACGCTCCCGCTCACGGCCGTCGCGCTGCTGGCGGTCCATGCGGCCCTGCTGCGGAACATCACCTGGATCTTCGTCGCGCCGGTGCTGCTGGCCGCGGCGCTGCTGTTCTACGCCCGCTGCTGGGGCCGCTTCGCCTGGCTGGTGCTGAACTGGGACAAACGCGTGTACAGGAAGCGAGGCCGCCGCTCGCTCGCCCTGAACGTGGCCGACCCGTGGTCGACGCCGCCGGAGGAGCTGCCGGAGTTCGACGTGGAGGAGATGGCCGACGACGAAGCCCCGGCGATTCCGGCATCGCAACAAGTCGCCGCCAAGGTCGAGCCGGTCGTTGAAGAGGAGGACGAATGGACG
>JAYSSW010000102.1:0-5005 GCA_043720335.1 Planctomycetia bacterium | reverse complement strand
CTGGGCGTCCTTGGGGACCAGCGCATCGAAGCGCGGATCGAGGCGTTCGACGCTGCCGATGACCGCCTTGGCGGCGTCCTTCTTGCCCGCGACCTTCGGCTCCTGGGCCGCCGCAGGCCGGGCGGCGAAACCCGTCAACAGCACCACGAAGAAAAGACACACTCGGTTCATGACGGATTCTCCCAGGGTCGGAAAGGACGGGCAGGCTCGTTGCTGGGACATCTTAGCAACCATGAAAAAACAGCGTCCTGAAATGGGGCGAGCGGGGGCCGAGGGATGCTTCAACGATCCGCGACGTGGGATGCCCCCTCGCCGCCCCTCTCACCCGCGTTTCCATGTCTCGCGTGCCGACAAGTCATCGCAGCGGGGGGGAGGGGAGATGATCTCCCGCCGCTCGCCCTACAGCCTCACGTCGGGCTTGCCGCTTCGTCGCCTGCCCTTCGTCTTCACCGGGGCGGGCGACGGCATCGGCGACGCCTGGGCGGCGGCTTCCGCGACGCGGCGCTGCGCGTTCTGCGCGGCGCTCTCCAGGAACTTTTCCTGGCTTCGCAAAATGGGCTGCTCCGGCGCTCTTACCACGCGGCGGTAGCTGCCGTCGGGCAGCAGCTCGCGCGACTTCAGGTTGTCGGCCAATCCCAGCGCCAACACCTCGTCGATCAGCCGCTTCTTCAGCTCCGGCGCCTCCACGGGGAAGACCACTTCGACACGCCGGCTCAAGTTGCGGTCCATCCAGTCGGCCGAGCCGATATACACCTGCGGGTCGCCGGCGCTTTGGAAGTAGAAGATGCGGCTGTGCTCCAGGAAGCGGTCCACGATCGAGTAGACGTGGATGTTGTCGCTGATGCCAGGCACCTGCGGACGCAGCGCGCAGATCCCCCGGCAGATCAGGTCGATCTTCACCCCCGCCTGGCTCGCCCGGTACAGCGCCTGCACGATCGCCGGCTCCAACAGGCCGTTGATCTTGGCGATCACCCGCGCTGGCTTGCCTGCTTGCTGGTTGGCTGCCTCCTGGTTCAGCTTCTCGATCATGAACGCCTGCATGCGGCTCGGCGCGACGATCAGCTTGCGCCACTGAGGCAGCTCGCAGTAGCCCGTGAGGTAGTTGAACAGGGCCGACGCGTCGTCGCAGAACTCGGGGTTGCTGGTGAAGAAGCCGAGGTCGGTGTAGACGCGGGCGGTCTGCGGGTTGTAGTTGCCGGTCGCGAGATGGACGTAGCGGCGGATGCCGTCCTCCTCGCGGCGAACGACGAGGGCGACCTTGCAGTGCGTCTTCAGCCCGACGAAGCCGAACACGACGTGGACGCCCGACTTCTCCAGCTCGCGCGCCCAGAGGATGTTGCGTTCCTCGTCGAGCCGGGCCTTCAGCTCGATGACGGCCGTCACCTGCTTGCCGTTGTCGGCGGCGAGTTGGAGGGCTTTCACGACGGGCGAATCGCTGCTGGTGCGGTAGAGTGTTTGTTTGATGGCGAGGACGCGCTCGTCGACGGCGGCCGACGCGATGAAGTCGACGACGTGGCTGAACGACTCGTAGGGGTGGTGGACGAGGATATCCTTGGCGCGGATGGCGGCGAACATGTTGGGGGCGGCGACGAACTCCGGCACGAGCTGCGGCACGAACTGCGGGTCGCGCAGGTGCGGGAAGCCGGGGATGCCGTGGATCTGGAACAGCCCGGTCAGGTCGAGCATGTCGCCGGTCGGATGGACATCGGCGGGGTCGAGGTCGAGGGCCTGCATCAGAAAATTGCCGACCTGCGTGTCGGCGTCGGACTCGATCTCCAGCCGCACCGCGAAGCCGCGGCGGCGCTTGCGGACCTCCTCCTCGATCGCTTTGAGCAGGTCCTCCACGTCGTCGTCGTCGATCTCGTACTCGCTGTTGCGGGTGACGCGGAAAACGGTCGCGTGGTCCAGCTCCATGCCGGGGAAAAGCTCCGGCAGGTGCATGCGGATGACGGCTTCGAGCGGCACCAGCGCGTGCCCCAGCTTGGCCGGCAGCGGCACGAACCGGGGCAGCACCGCAGGCACCTGCACCACCGCGAACAGCTTGTCCGGGTTGCGCGGCCGCTTCAGCAGCACCGCCAGGTTCAATGACTTGTTGAGCAGGTGCGGGAACGGGTGCCCCTGGTCGATCGCCAGCGGCGTCAGCACCGGGAAGATCTCGCGCTGGAAGACGCCGGTCAGGTGCTGGCGCTGCTCGTCGTTGAGATCGCGGGCGGTGCGCAGGAAGATGCCTTCCTTCTCGAGCGCCGGGATCAGCTGCTCGCGGAAGCAGCGGTAGCCCTCGGCGAACAGCGCGCGGACGGTGGTGCTGACCGCGTGGAGCTGGTCGCGCGGGGCCATGCGGTCGGCCCCGGAGCCGACGGCGATGCCGGCCTGCACCTTCTGCTGCAAGCCGCCGACGCGGACCATGAAGAACTCGTCCAAGTTGGCCGCGAAGATGGCGAGGAACTTGATGCGTTCCAGCAGCGGCACCGACGGGTCAAGCCCCTCCTCCAGCACGCGGCGGTTGAACTGCAGCCAGCTCAGTTCGCGGTTGATGTAGAGGGAAGGATCGTCGAGTGGCGGCAGCGGAGCGCTCTCGCCGGGCTTCTTGACGGGAACGGGGGCGCCTTGGTCGTGCATGCAGCGTTCTCCTTGGCTGATGCAGGCATCTTATCGGCTGGTCGGTGGAGACACGCTCCTCGTGCGATTTTTCCCGATCTTCACGAGGGTACGAATGGTCCGAGCCTGAGCGCCGAGCGAAGGGGGGCTTTTCTTCGCTCGGCGCTCAGGCTCGGATTTGCTGCATCCATTGAATGAAGCATGACGGCGCGTCAGCCGCACGAACCCAAAGCGCGCAGGAGGTCGGGCAGGTTCGGGGTCCGCGCGAGCTTGGCGTCGAAACGCCAGCCGTCCGCTTCCTGGTGGCACTCGACCAGCTGGATCGTGAGCGGCGAAGCAGGCTGGTCTTTGCCGCTGACGTTCAAGTGGATGATCTTGCCCGGCACGAGCGGCCAGACCTTCGTGGCTTTGAAGCGGGCCAGGTGGCAGCTGATCTTCCAGCCGCGCTGGATCGCGATGTCGATGTGCACGTTCGACAGGATTCGCTCCTCCACGAGCACCGGAGCTTCCACGACTACGGGCGGTTCCACCAGCGCGGGAACATCGGCGGTCTCGGCCGGCGCCGCCGCCTCGTCAGGCTGCGGCGCTTGCAAGCGGTCGCGGAACGGCGGGTGGCCTAGCGACAGCAGCCGGTCCAGCTCCGCCTCGCCCATCTCGTGGATGAACTTGCAGCCAAGCGCCCAACCGCCGTCCTCCAGCCGCTTGAGATGGACGACCTTCACGAAGACGACCGAAGGATCGCCCGACTCGTCGCCCGGCAGCTCGATGGCGAGCGCCGTGTTCTTCTCGAACCGCCTCGACGCGTCGATGCGGACTCCGCCCTCGGAGATGTCGCGGATGATCGCGCTCCAGCCCGCCTCCTTCATCGCCAGCAGCGACGCGGGATGGCAAGTGGTGGGCAGGTCGCACGACCGGCGTTCGTAGACCCGGCAGTCGACCGCGGACGGGGCCGGCGCGGGGGGTTCCATCGTCGGGAATGTTTCAAGCAGCATGGTTTACCTGCCTCGGGGGATGAAGCTCGCTCGCGGAACTTTAGGTCACGCCCCGAGACAGTCAAAAGGAAATCCCCGCTTCACGGCGAATCAGCGCCCCACCGGCCTCGTCTGGTAGCGGCGCAGGTAGTCGTCGTGCTGCGGCGTGCGCGGGTACTGCTCGTTGCTGCGGTACGGGAAACCCGACATGCCGTGGAACGGCAGCGGGGCGATGGTGCCGCCGGTCGCGGTGAAAGGGCTGGCGTCCTTGCAGTATCCCCAGGTTCGCAGCACGAACCCACGCGTCCAACCGTCGGGCAGCGGCGGCAGCTGCGTCGCGTCGAACTGCACCGTCATCTCGTCGCCGGGGCCGAACACGACGAAGCGGTCGTCGCGCTCGTGCAGCAGTTCCGTAACGTCGCCGGTTTTCGTCAGCATGCCTTGCAGGCGCGTCACCGCCACGCGGTCGATGCGGTCGTGGTCGTAGATCGTCGGCGGCCGGCCGTCAGGCGAGAACTCCTGCATCACGCCGCGCAGCTGCAGGTTCGCGTCCAATACTTCCAAGCGGGTCAGCTTCATCCCTTTCGCCGAGTCCGCGTTCGCGTTCGCGGGGAAGCGCTCGGTGATCGGGGTGACGAAGATCTGGTCCCAGAAGACGTGCATGTTGGTGCGGATGCGCAGCTTGCACGACGGCCCCGTGAGCTTGCCCGTCACGTCGTTCGTCATCATGCGGGTCAGCCCGGCGGGAAAGCCGAGTTCCTCCAGCAGCGGCGTCCACTTCCCGTCGGCGCCGAGGCGTTCCAGCACCGGCGGCTGCATAGCGATACCGGCCTGCGTTGCTGCCCAGATCGATTCCGGGAACGGGTAGTCGGTCCAGCCGACGAGGAACAGGCCGAGCGTGTCGCTGGCTTTGAAATCCTTGAGCTGGTCGCCGAAGTCGAGTTCGACGAAGTGATCCTCCGCGTAGCCGATCCACGAGCGCAGCGCGACGCCGTCGGCGCTGCGGCGGTCGGCGTCGCGCAGGTCGGCGGTCACGTCGCGGCCCCGGTGGTCGGTCGCCTTGCGCGGGAAGATGCGCTGATTGTCACGGAACGTGAGCAGGTCTTGCGGCGGGCCTTTCGGGTCGCCGATGAAACGCTCGTCGGGATGGACCTGCGTGCCGGGCGGATGGTCGACGACGACGAGTTGCAGGCGGTCGAGATACGTCGCCTCGTCCATCGGCTCGGCGAACTTCAGGACGAAGCGGCCGTCTTTCGCGACCAGTTGTCGCGCGTCGATCTTGACCGATTCCTCGGGGCGAGGCTGGCGGTGGCCGCCGTCGAGCAGGCATTCGCCGAGCGAGCCGGCGCCGAGGAAGTCGTTGACGAAGCCGAACGACCGGCCGTTCCAGGCGAAGAGGACGGGGCACGAGATCGGCTTGCGGTTGTTCTCGGAGA
>JAYSSW010000101.1:0-5015 GCA_043720335.1 Planctomycetia bacterium | reverse complement strand
GCACGGCAGCTGCCGCGTGGCCTCGATTGATCTTATACCTGAGCGGGCAAACGCTGCCAATCGATACTTGCTTCGCCGGCTCTGCCTCGCTACGCTCGATGGCATCTCAGGAGGAATGGACCATGCGTATCGTGTTTTGGCTGGCGGTTGCCGCTTGCGTGTTGCTGGCTGGCGTGGGCGGCGAGGCGTTTCCGCCGGACGAAACGCCAACCGGCGAGCGGATCGCGACGTTCTCCATCGCGGCCATCGACCGCGAAACGGGCACTTGCGGGGCGGCGGTCGCCAGCAAGTTTCCTGGCGTCGGCAAAGTGGTCGCGCACGCCCGCGCCGACGTCGGCGCGTTCTGCACGCAGCACTACGACCTTCGCGCCGTCGCTCCGAAGGCGCTCGACCTGCTCGGCGACAAGAAGCTGCCGGAGGAGGTGTTGGCCGAGATCCTGAAAGCCGACAAAAGCCCCGGCCAGCGGCAGCTGGCGATCATCGACATGCAGGGGCGCAGCGCCCAGCGGCACCCGATCGCGGCCGGCGTCGGCAGCAACTACTGGGGCGGCATGAGTGGGCGCTTCTACGTCTGCCAGGGGAACACGCTCACGGGCCGCGAAGTTGTCATCGCCATGGGCAAGGCGTTCGAGGAGACGAAGGGGAGTCTAGCGGATCGTCTCGTGTCGGCGCTGCTGGCCGCCGACTGCGCGGGAGGCGACCACCGAGGCCGACTCGCCGCCGGCGTGCGCGTCTGCAAGACCGGCGTCGAAGGCTACTGGCTCGACCTGCACGTCGACCGCAGCGACGACGCCGTCGTCGAGCTGGCGAAGAAGTACGCCGAGACGCCGCACGCCGCGAAGGGGGAATGGGCCGGCGCGAAGGGGCCGTTCGTGCATCCCTGTCCGAATCGGCCGATCCCGAAGAAGCCGGGCTGAGAACAAAAAACTAACCGCAGAGACGCAGAGGCGCAGAGGAAAGACAGAGAGGATAAGATTGCCAAGCCCCAGGATGAGCGAAGCGATTCCTGGGGGTGAGTCGGCGCAAGGTGCTGACCCCCCACCAATCGCGTTGCTCATGGTGGGGCTTGGTTGTCGCTGCCCGCTGCCTGCTGCCCGCTGCCTGCCGCATAAACAATGACTCGGGCGGGGTTGATGAACAGCCAGCAGACGCTGGCGATGGCGAACATCGTCGCGGAGAAGACGAGGGCGAGGTGCCACATGCCGTTCTGGGCGAAGTAGGCGACGAGGGGCGGGGCGAAGAAGGTGCCGAGGTTGCCGACCATGTTCATGAAGCCGGCGATGCTGCCGGAGTAGCGGTCGCCGATGTCGAGACAGGTCGACCAGCTGACCGCCATCGCGAAGTCCTTGAAGAACGACGCCACGCACAGCGACGCAACCACCAAGTATGGGTCTGGCAACACGAGCGCCAGCAGGAAGAAGGCGGCGCCGAGGAAGTAGGCCAGGCTCCCTTGCAGCGTGCGGCCCCAGCGCGGGCCGAGCTTCCGCACGCTCCAGTCGGTCGTGAAGCCGCCGATCAAGCACGCGATGCCGCCGCAGAAAAGCGGGATGCCGGAGGCGTAGTTGAGGAACCCTTCCGGCAGGCGGAGCACCTCCTTGTAGTAGCGCGTGTCGTGCGTGATGAAGAAGCACCAGCCGGCGTTGCTGCACAGGTACATCGTGCAGAGCAGCCAAAGTGTCGGGCTGCGCAGGATGCTTCGCCACGAGATCGGCGGCGGCGGGCCTTCCTCGCGCCCTTGGTCGAGAATCAACGCCCGCTCGGCGTCGTTGACGTGCGGATGGTTCTTCGGCGAATCGCGGAAGAACCACGCGAAGGCGGCCACCCAAACCGCCCCGATCACGCCGAACGCGAGGAACGCGCCGCGCCAGCCGAACAGGCCGGCGAGCATCGCGATCAACGGCGGCGCAACCGCTCCGCCCCAGCGGCCGAACATCCACAGCAGCCCCTGGGCGAAGCCGCGCCGGCGGTACGGGAACCAGTTGCGCAGCCCCCGCGCCAGGTTGGGGTAGGCGCCGGCTTCGCCCATGCCGAACAGGAAGCGGACCAGCAGCAGCAGCCCCAGCGCCGCGGCCGTCGAATCGAGGCGCGGGATCGCGCCGGTCAGCGCGGTGAACAGCGACCACCACAGCACGATGCGGATCAGCACCTTGCGCGGCCCGAAGCGGTCCCCCATCCAGCCGCTCGGCACCTCGCACAGCGAGTACGACAGCGCGAACGCCGAGTAGACCCAGGCGAACTGCGTCGGCTCCAGCCCCAGGTCGGCGCTCATCGGGCCTTCGACGCGCTTGATGCAGACGCGGTCGATGTAGGTGAGCATCGACAGCGAACAGGCCCACGCCAGCACGGTGTAGCGCACCCGTGTCGGCGCCGGGGAGAGATCGGCGGGAGAGGTCATCGGGCCAGCCTAACCACCCCCCAGGGCGGGGTCAATACAATAGAAAAAAGTTCGCGCCGGCATGCGCTGGCCCCGCAAAAGCCCCCAAGGACCGCACCCCGATGAATGACATCCTGCTCGCCGTCTTCCTCACCCTCGTCGCTGTCGTCGTCGCCCGCTTCGCGTTCATCTATGTCGTCAGCGGCGGCAACTTCGCCCGCTACAAGCAGTCGCAGGAGCTGGCGGTGAAGTTCCTGAAGGACCCGACGTTCCAGCTCAAGAAGCCGGAGCCTCCCAAGCCGCCGGAGCCGGCGAAGCCCGTGAAGCCGAGCGCCGAGCCGCTCTGGCTGCTGTCGGTGCTGCAGCGCGACGGCCGGCTGGTCGACTTCCTGCTGGAGAGCCTGGAGAGCTACGACAACGAGCAGATCGCGGCGGCGGTGCGCGACCTGCAGCCGAAGTGCCAGAAGGTGCTGAAGGAAACGCTGGAGCTGGCGCCGGTGCTGCCGGGCCAGGACGGCGACACGGTGACGGTCCCCGCCGGCTTCGACCCGTCGGCCATCCGCCTGACCGGCGCGGTGACGGGCCAGCCGCCGTTCACCGGAAGCCTGCGCCACCCCGGCTGGCGCGTCAAGACGATCAAGCTGCACAAGCCCGCCGAAGGCCAGGACCAGTTCATCGTCCAACCCGCCGAAGTCGAACTAAGTTGAATGGGGGAGACTAACCGCAGAGACGCAGAGACGCAGAGGAAAAGGCAGAGAAAGGCTGAGAGAGTGAAGGAAGCGCAGCGACCCGAGCCGCGACCGGAAGGGAGCGGCAAAACCGCGCGGAGACATGAAGTGCTACCCGCACCGTCGCAGTGAAGTGTAAGGATCGAACCGGGAGGCGAGATGAGCAGCGGTCTGCCCATGCAGTTGTCGAGCGAGATTCTTGCTTCCGTCGCGATCCTCAACCGGGGCGCCGAGAGTGTGAGGGCTGTCTTGACAACCGAAGAGAACCGGTTCTCGCGAGCGCTGGCCGACCTGCAACGGCTGGCCCAGGGCGAAGAGATCCCGATGGCCATCGTCGGTGACTTGGCGGCCATCCGCTACGGCTACCCGGCCGCCACGCAGGACATCGACGTCGCCATCGCGCGCGACCACCTCGACGCGCTCCTTCGGAAAGCCGCGGCCTACGGCTTCAAAGTCGCGTGGAACGCCCCCTCCGGCTGGCACACGCTCACCCACGACGACGTCGAGATCAACATCGTCCCCGAAGGCGCCAAGGCGCGCAACTCGTCGCCGACCGCGATCCCCGGCCCAGCCCAGCTCGGCGTGCCCCACGGCCTCGACTACGCCAGCCTGCCCGGCTGGATGGAGCTGAAGATCAGCTCAGGCCGCCAGAAGGACCGAGGCCACCTCGTCGAAGTGATGAAGAAAAGCGACGCTCCGACGCTGCAATCCGCGAGGGAACATCTCGCCCACATCCACGCGACCTACCTGGCCACCTTCGACCAGTTGCTCGAAGAAGCCCAGGAGGAAAAAGCCCAGGAGCAGGAACGCGGCTCGGCTGGGGAAGCCAAGGACTAACCACAGAGGCACAGACTTGAGTTTCGGACACGGAGTACACAGAGAAAAGGCAGGGAGCGAAAAGCCGCAACAGAGAAGAGGCCGAGGCACAGCGACAGCGCATCCAGCGTCGCCAACAATCGTCCTAAGGGCATTTTCCCCCGATCCCTCTCTTTGTCTTTCCTCTGTGTTCTCTGTGCCTCTGTGGTTCAACGGTTTTTGTTCTCTGACTTTCCCTCTGAGGTTAGTCCCCCGTCCTGGAGATCCCCATCGTGTCCACTTCGCGATTCGTTGTCGGCATCGACCTTGGCACCACCAACAGCGCGGTCGCCTACTACGACACCGGCGCCGGCGAGAACGCCGCCCTGACGCACTTCGAGATCCCGCAGGTCGTGCAGCAGGGCGTCGTCGAGAAGCGGCCGCTGCTGCCGTCGTTCCTCTACCTGCCCGGCCCCAACGAGCAGCCCGCCGGAAGCCTGAAACTGCCGTGGGCCGCCGAGCGCGACTACTGCGTCGGCGAGTACGCCCGCGTGTTCGGCAGCCAGGTTCCGACTCGCCTCGTTGCATCGGCGAAGTCGTGGCTGTGCCATCCTGGCATCGACCGCCGCCAACCGACCCTGCCGTGGAAAGCTCCCGAGGACGGCCGTCGCGTGTCGCCGTTGCAGGCGATCACGCACTACCTCAAGCACCTGCTCGACGCCTGGAATCATCTGATCGCCAAGGACGTGGCCGACCACCGGCTCGAAGCGCAGGACATCATCCTGACCGTGCCGGCGTCTTTCGATGCGGCCGCGCGCGAGCTGACCGTCGAGGCCGCCAAGGCCGCCGGGCTGGAACGTCTCACCTTACTTGAGGAGCCGCAGGCGGCGTTCTACGCCTGGATCGACGGCACCAAGGACAAGTGGCGCGAGCAGGTCGAGATCGGCGACGTGGTGCTCGTCTGCGACGTGGGCGGCGGCACGACCG
Organism: Planctomycetia bacterium; assembly: GCA_043720335.1. GTDB lineage: Bacteria > Planctomycetota > Planctomycetia > Gemmatales > Gemmataceae > JAYSSW01. The sequence continues at coordinate 131 of JAYSSW010000101.1, read as the reverse complement.
ACCTGTCGCTCATCGCCGTCAGCGAGGAAGAGGGCCAGCTCGTCCTCTCCCGCGTCGCGGTCGGCGAGCACATCCTGCTCGGCGGCGACAACATGGACCTCGCCCTCGCGCACGATGTCGCGAAGAAACTG
>JAYSSW010000100.1:0-24146 GCA_043720335.1 Planctomycetia bacterium | reverse complement strand
TGACTTCCCAGGGACGGCTGTCCCTGGGCTTTCGGGTCAGATGCGATTCATTGCATGGGGATGAAACATGAGCGACGCTACGCCCCCAGCTTCTTCAGCGTCTCGGCGAGGCGCTTGCCGACTTCCTTGACGCTGGCCTGCTGGGCGGCGTCCTTCAGCGCGCCGTCGGCGTCGAACGCTTCGTGCGCTTTCGACACGGCGATCTGCATCGGCAGGACCGTCACGCCGATGTTGCCGAGGATCGCCCGCAGGTGGACCAGGCCGCGCAATCCGCCGAGCGCGCCGGGCGACGCGCTGACGAGGCTCGCGAACTTGCCCGTGTACGCGGCCAGGGCGGGAGTAGTAGCTGAGCCGCGCGAGATCCAGTCGAGCGTGTTCTTCAGCAGCGGCGTGATCGAGCTGTTGTACTCCGGCGCTGAGATCAGCAGCCCCTGGTGTTCGATGCACAGCTTGCGGAGCTGGACCGCCGTGTCGGGCATGCCGTTCGCCGCCTCCAGATCCTGGTCGAAGAGCGGCATCGGGAAGTCCTTCAGATCGACAACCGTGACCTCCGCCCCGGCGTCGCGCGCCCCCTGGGCGGCGACCTGCACCAGCTTCTTGTTGAACGAGTCTCTGCGGGCGCTGCCGGCGAAGGCGAGGATGCGCGGTGCTTGCGGCATGGTTGAACCACTCCACGAGATGATGCGAGTCGGCCCGGTCAGTAAGCGTTCTTGTTGACGAGGCCGTGCCAGACGGTCAACCACATGATCTTGATGTCGAGCCAGGGCGTCCAGTGCGTGATGTAGTAGAGGTCGTGTTGGATGCGTTTGCGGATCGACGTGTCGCCGCGCCAGCCGTTGACCTGCGCCCAGCCGGTCAGCCCCGCTTTGACCGCGTGGCGGGCGTGGTAGCCGGGGATCGTCTTGCTGAACTTGCGGATGTAGAACGGCTGCTCAGGGCGCGGGCCGACCAGGCTCATGTCCCCCTTCAGCACGTTGATGAGCTGGGGCAGCTCGTCGAGGCTGGTGGCGCGCAGGAAGATGCCGAGTTTGGTGCGGCGCGGGTCGTTGGCGATTGTCCAGCCTTCGCCGTTCTTGTCGGAGTCGACCTTCATGCTGCGGAATTTCAGCATCAGGAACGACTTGCCGTTCAAGCCGCAGCGCTCCTGGCGGAAGAAGACGGGGCCGGGGCTGGTCAGCTTCACCAGCAAAGCTACGAGCAGCAGCAGCGGCGACAGCAGCACCAGCGCGACCGACGACAGCGCGATGTCCATCACGCGCTTGATGACGATGTTGGCGCCGAAGTGGGGGCTTTCGCGCAGCCCGACCATCGGCATGCCGTCGAAATTGGTGGTTGTCAGCGTCACGCCGGCGAGGGCGGGGATGTCGGCGATCAGCCGGACTTCGGTCAAGGTTTGCGACAGCGTGTCGAAGACGCGGCGGGCTTCGTGGTAGCGGTTCATCGGCATGCAGATGAAGACGTGCGACACGCGGTACTTCTTCACCAGCGCAGGCAGGTCCTGCACCCGGCCCAGGATGTCGAGGTCGCTGGTCCAGTGGGTCGGCTGGTCCTCGACGAAGCCGACGTTCTTGATGCCCAGCCAGCTCGTCTGCCGCAGCGCCCGCGCCGACTTGCGCGCGACCCGGCCGGTGCCGACGATGATCGACTGCGTCTGGTTGTAGCCCCGGCTGCGCAGCCAGTGGATCGCCGACCAGTTCATGCGCCGCGAGAAGAACATCAGCACCACGCACAGGCCGAAAAAGATCAGGAAGGTTGCCCGTGATTCATACGGGCTTTGGAAGCCGAACGTGACGGCGATGACGAGCAGCCCCATCAGCGCGGTTCCCTTGAGCACGCTCACCAGCTCCTCGCGCAGCCGACGGAAGCGGTGGACCGTGTACTGCCCGGTCCAGTGGTACGCGATCGCCCCCAGCACCAGCACGAGCGGCAGGTTGCGCCAGCACAACTCGAAATCGGGCGGGTCGTTCGGCAGTGGCAGCCAGCCGGAACGGAAGCGCAGCTGGTAGGCCGACACCCACGCGACCGCCGTCACCACGAGATCCCAGCAGAGGAACCAGATGCACAAGACTTGGCTTTTGCGGTAGATCATGGCTGCCCCTCCCTGGGAAACCGATTTCCTTCCTGGCGCAATTCGGGTAGCTTGACGGTCTTAGCATCGACGGCCTGATCGTGTCAACCGCAGCCAACGCCGAGGTCCGCATGAGCAAAGTGCACCACATGGTCCTGCTGAAATTCTCCCCTGCGAAAGCCCCACGCGAAGCCGCACTGTTCGCCGCCCTTGGCGAGTTGGGCAAGACGCTTCCAGGAGTCCTTCATTATTCGGGGGGAGCGTACTCCAGCCCCGAAGGCATGAACCAGGGCTACACGCACGGTTTTTTGATGACCTTCGTCGACAGCGCCGCGCGCGACGCCTACTTGGTCCACCCCGACCACGAGAAGGTGAAGCAGGCGTTCTTGCCCGACGTCGAAGGCGTCGTGGCGTTCGACTTCGTCGCGGAGTGAAAAACGCCATATAGCCCCCGGCTTGCCAGGGCTGCGACGCGAATCACGATCAGCAATCGGCGAGTGTTGCGTTGACGTGGGAAATGAAAAACCCCCGGCAAGCCGAGGGCGATATGATGCTGCGTGAAGTGGATTTCAGCTGAGCAGTTCGTCGAGTTCGTCGGGGGTCAGCGGCACGATGAACTCACAGCCGAGATACCATTCCCCCTGTGGAACCTGGGAGCAGTGGGCGATCTGTGCCGACATCCGCCGCACTTCGTGGTTGATGGGGCTGCGAACCTGGACGAGAATGATCGTGCCAAGCTCGATGGGCCTTTGAATCTGGAGTCCGACACCACCCAAGGACAGGTTCACCACCCAGGCGGGCTGGTACTCGTGGTCGTCGCTGACGAACACCTTGCCGATGGTCGCCGGCGCACATCCATACCGCACGGTGGCCCGCTGGTTGCGTCCTGCCTGGGGCTTCGCACTCCCTTCCTGGGGCATGCTGGTTTGCGACACAGGTAGGCTCCTGGGGTTGAAAAGATCCGCCAATCAAAGCTAGGCCACGAATGAGCCGAGGTCAACCCGTCGCGTGCAAGGGAGCGGAATGCAGCCGCTACAGCAGTGCGTTCAGTTCTTCCTCGCTCAGTTCGCGGATGAAGTTGCAGCCAACGGCGTGCTCGCCGGTCGTGCGCGTGGTCGTGTGGACGATGCAGCCAAGGATGGTCCGCAGATGCTGCCCGTTGCGGTCGAGCAGATCGAGATTGATGAGCGTTCCCGCCACCGATGGCTCGTGCATGACCAGCCCGACGCCACTGGCCGAGATGTTCAGCACCTGCGCCTCGACGTGCGGCTGGTCCGGCTGGCCGATCTTCTGGTAGCGCGCCCGCAGGGTGCTGTCGTAGCGCACCCAGGTCCGCTGGTCCTCCGGGTTGTGCTTGATCTTCTCGGCGCCGAAATGGGCCAGGTCCTCGTTGCTCAGCTCGCGCGAGAAGACGCAGCCGAGCGACCACTGGGCGTTGTCGGGGACGACGCGCACCACGCAGGCGAGGACGGTGTAGACCTCGCCTTCGTCGAAGGGCAGCTCCAGGCTGACGATCTGCCCCTCCTGGATGGGCAGGTCGGAAACGAGGTTCGCTCCTCCTTGTGAAAGATCACGAATTTTGACCGCGATCTTCTCGCTCTCCGGCTGGTCCGCGATCTGGATCCGCGCCTCCCCCTCGGCCGCGTAGCGGACCCAGAGGCGACGGTCGTCATGCACGGTGGCGCCGTCGTTCGCGGGCTGGACCGGCGTCGATTCGGCCGGCATGCCAACCAGGCGGCGCCAAAACGTGAAGGTGCGCTCGAACATGCAAGCCTCGATGAAGATCGCGGAAAGCTTTCTTCGAGACTAGTTTATTGACGGGATGCAGTCAAATGGCCCAGCAAGCTGGGTCATGAGAAAAACGGAAAGTCCGTTCAAACTGTGCTGGTAAAGCGGAGCCGAAGCGGATCGAACCCTCCGCCTCTCATCATGCCATTCTAGCGCAGGCGATACAGAGTCACAAGGCGAGTGGGGGCGCAAGTCCCTGACTTCTGCGTCATGGAAAGAATCTGGGAGCTTGCCTTATGCCCTGCGCGGGTTGAAATGAGACACAGGAGCCACGACGGGCAAGGAGTAGCTAACCCGAATCCCACTCCTGGAATCTGAATCGCCGTGCGGGGCCAGCCACTTCTTGCCCATCGTGGCTCTGAAAGAAGCCCCAGTCCCGCCCGTGCCGAGGGCTACCGGGGAGGTCGCGGATCACTTGTCGGTGCGGAAGCGGCCCTGGGCTTTCGCCCAGTCGCCGACGGTGGCGTCGAGGGCGACGACGGAGCGGTCGCGCCAGACCTGCATGCGGACGCGCTGGCCGGCGTTCAGGCCGCTGATGAGGTTGATGAGGTGGTTCTCGTTGCGGATGGCGATGTTCTCGACCTGGAGGATCACGTCGTTCACCTGCAGGCCGGCAGTGGTCGCTGGCGTGTCGGGGAAGATTTTCTCGACCAGCGCGCCTCGGACGCGGTCGAGGCCCAGCTTCACCGCTTCGTTGGCTTCGAAGACCTGGGCGAGCTGCATGCCGAGGTAGCCGCGTGTGACGGCGCCGTTGGCGAGCATCTGGTTGGCGACGCGTTTGACGAGGTTGATGGGGATGCTGAAGGCGACGCCGCTGTTGGAGCCGTTGTGCGAGGCGATGGCGGTGTTGATGCCGATGACTTCGCCGTTGAGGTCGACGAGGGGCCCGCCGCTGGAGCCGGGGTTGATGGCGGCGTCGGTCTGGAGGAATTCCTTGATGCGGATGGTGCTGCCGAGGCTGACCTGGCCGCGGTCGCGGGCGCTGATGATGCCGTGGGTGACGGTCTGGCTGAGTCCGAAGGGGCTGCCCATGGCGAGGACCCAGCGGCCGACGCGGGCCTTGTCGCTGTTGCCCAGTGTCGCTACGGGGAGGTTGTCGGTCCCCTCGATGCCGAGCACGGCGATGTCGGTTTCCGGGTCGGACCAGACCTGGGTCGGCTTGAAGACACGACCGTCGGCGAGCTGCACGGTGATTTGGTTGGCGGGGGCGAGGGCGATGACGTGGTTGTTGGTGATGACGTAGAAGCCGGGCCGTGCGTCGGACTTGAAGAGGACGCCGGAGCCGGATTCCTCAACGGGCTTCTTGCCGTCGGCCTTGGCGGGCTTGATCGCTTCGATGGAGACGACGGAAGGCAGCACCTTCTGGGCGACCGACTCGAAGCGGTCGCTGAGGGCGGCGATCACGTCCCCCTGGGTGGGATTGAAGACCGGGCCGGGGTTCTTGGTCTGGGCGGCGAGTGGGCCGATCTGCAGCGGGATGCGGATCAGATCGGGAGAGCCGAGAAGGAGCGTGGCAAGGGCCAGCAGCGCAAGGACGAAGGCGCGTTTCATGGACGCTTCTCACTCTGGAGGAAGTATTGGGGGGACTGCCGTGTCGAAGGGCGGATCGTCGAGCGGCGAGGGGAGCCGACCATTGCAGGACGGCGGGGAGGTGGCCCGCCGACCAATTGTAGATGGCGGATCGTGTCGAAGTTGAGGAAATCGAGCGGGAAATCGTCGGGAAGGGGCGGAATGCTTCTCACTAAACGGAAAAGCCCGCGCAGCTTGACTGCACGGGCCTTCTTCCGTGGTCGTCCGCCTTGAGGATTTGGCGGCCGGGGGCGCGGTTCAACGGTCGGTGACGCGCATCTCCAGTTGCGCGATGTCGAAGTCGCGTGGCTGGGCGAAGCGGGCCTCCACGTCGGAGACTTTCTCCCAGTTCGAGCTGCCGGTGGAGCCTTGCCATTCGCCGTAGCGCTCCATTTCGCGCTGGCAGGCGATGCAGGTCGTGCTGAACGGCAGGGCCGTCAGCCGGGCGACCGGGATCTTCTTCTGGCAGCCTTCGCAGATGCCGTACTTGCCCTGGTTGAGATTTTTCAGGGCGCGTTCGATCTGCCGCAGTTCGCGCGATTCGATCTCGGCGATCTGCGAGTTGACTTCGTCGCTGCCAGCGTCGAAGGCCTGGTCGGCCGTGTCGCCGGTGTCGGTCGTCTTTTCGTAGAGGTCTTTCAGTTCGCCACCCAAGCGTCGGCGCAGCTCGTTTCGTCGGCTCACCAACGTTTCATGGAGGCGAAGCAAGGCGTCGGTACGGGCCATGGCTCACCACCTTTCTTGTTTCTGAAGGAGTTCGTTCCCGGTGAGGGAGAAGCAATTCGTGTGCCGTTGCCAAAACGAAAACATCAGCGGACCAGTTCTCTTTGCAACTTGTTATCTGTCTGTGGCTTGCGATGAATCAACGCCGTCGTCGCGTGGTATCGCTTGCCTGGAGAGAAGACGAATCAACTGCCTGATTCGGCGACGAATGTGGCAATTTCGAGCAATTATTCCGGCAAACACGCAACTATAGCTGACAAAGCGTCGACAGGGGCTGGGCGAAGCCGAACCCGGTCGAAAGTGTGTCCGCTGGCCGAGAATCCACGAAGGATTTCCGGCGCATGCCGCCTGCGACATCGAGGCAGAACGCGGGAACGCGTTCCACTTGCGCGATTGACGTTGAATTCCAACCTGAAGAGTAGGCGGAAGGGGAGAGGAGGAAGCAGGCTTGAACTTCGGCGTCGTGCCTGGAGCGCGGATGGTTGCCTCCTGCGACCGTCGATAGCATAATTGCCCCGTCTGTTTTGTCAAGTCAACTTGCTCATCTTCCGGAATAATTCACATCCGTTGCACGGTTTCTTCGGCCTTTGGTTCCGAAGCGGTCTTGACACGGCGCGGCGCGGCTCCTATCGTCCCCGCCCTGCAAGAAACGGTCGGATTGGATCCGCGACACGCCAATGGGGATTGGCGCGTCGCCGCATGGGGGGATGGGTCATGTACCGAGCGCACTGGATGCTGGGAATCGTGCTGGTCGCGCTGGCCGGCTGCGCGCAGCCACAGACGCGCGGACAAATGAGCGACGAACCCGACAAAGACCTCGACATCCGCACCATCGGCGACGTGACCGAGGTCTCCAACGTCGCACCGCTCCAGGTCAGCGGCGTCGGACTCGTCACCGGGCTGAACGGCACCGGCCATTCGCCGCAGAGCGACTTCCGCAAGATGCTCGAACAGGAGCTGATGAAGAAGGGGATCGACGACGTCAAACGGCTCCTCGACTCGCCCGACGTCGCCATCGTGCTCGTCACCGGGCACATCACCGCCGGCTGCCGACAGGGGGATCTCTTCGATGTCGAAGTCTCCCTGCCACCCGGCAGCAAGACGACCAGCCTTTCCGGCGGCGTCCTGCGCGTCTGCCCCCTGCGCACCCACAAGCGCAAGGACGAGCTGTCGGAGAACCATCAAGGCTCGAACTCGACCCTGCTCGGCCACATCATGGCCAAGGCGAGCGGAGCACTGCTCGTCGGCGTCAGCGGCGGCGAGGAGGAAGCCGAGGCCCGCCGCGCCCGCGTCTGGCAGGGGGGCACCTCGCTCATCGAGCGCCCCCTCTTCTTCGTCATGCGCAACGACGAACGCTCCATCTCGATCGCCAACTCCGTCGCCCAGCGCATCAACTACATGTTCCAGGACGACCAGCGCAAGGTGAAATGGTCGCAGCAGGAGAAGAACCTCCTCCTGCTCAACGACGTGTCGACCCGGCTCAACGAGAAGCACCGCGTCGCCGGCATGCAGAACACCGAGATGGCCAAGGCGGTCACCAAGGAAGTCCTCAACGTCCGCGTCCCGTACCTGTACCGCAACAACCCCGAACGCTTCCTCCGCGTCGCCCGGCTCACGCCGCTGCGCGAGGACCGCGAAGCCCTGCTGCGCTACCGCCGCAAGCTCGAAACCATGCTCGTCGATCCCGCCCAGACCGTCCGGGGGGCGCTCCGGCTCGAAGCGCTCGGCAAGGACGGCCTCGTCGCCTTCAAGGAAGGACTGGTCCACGACCACCCGCTGGTCCGCTTCGCCTGCGCCGAGGCGCTCTGCTACCTCGACAACACCGCTGGGGTCGAGGAACTGGCCCTGCTCGGCCAGCAGCATCCCAAGTTGACGAACCTCGCCGTCACCGCGCTGGCCAGCATGAACCAGGACATCTGCCGCAACCTGCTCGGCACGATGATGCGCCAGGAGGATCCCGGCCTGCGCACCGCTGCCTTCATGGGCCTGCGGCTTTGCTGCGACGACTACGACCCGCGCCTCGGCGGCGAACTGGTCGGCCGCTCGTTCTGGGTCTTCCAGGCGCCTTCGCAAGCGTCGCCCTTCGTCCACTTCTCACTCTCGAAGCGGCCCGAGATCATGTTGTTCGGCAAGGACATCGAGCTGAAAACGCCGGTGCGCCTGCTGGTCGGGCAGGACTACACCGTGTCGGCCGAGCAGGGCGACAGCCGCGTCACCGTCAGCCGCATCACCGGGCAGGGGGGCGTGCAGCAGAAGCAGTGCACCCCTGAACTCGACCGGGTGCTGCACACGATGGCGCTTCTCGGCGGCGGCTACGTCGAAGCGGTCGACCTGCTCCGCAAGCTGCAGGACCGCCAGGGCCTGAACTGCCCCATCCGCGCGACGACGCTTCCCCCCGACGTCACCATCGAGGAACTCGTCGCCCTCGGCCGCGACCCGAACTTCCTTCGGAAGTAGTTGACAGTTGGCAGTGGTCAGGGGTCAGGGGTCAGTGGTCAGCAAATCCATTCGTCGATGCTTTCAAGCCCGTTGCCGTTAGGCGACGGGGTTGCACCTTCCACCCGCGCCGTCTAACGACGGCGGGCTTGATACGCTCGATGAATCTTTCTGACCACTGACCACTGACCACTGTTCACTGACCACTGTTCACTGACCCCTGCTCCCTGCCCAACATTCGGAGGTTGCAATGCTCCGGCGGCTGGAGTTGGTCGGCTTCAAGAGCTTCGCCGACAAGACCGTCTTCTCCTTCGGCGACGGCATCACCGGCATCGTCGGTCCCAACGGGTCCGGCAAGAGCAACATCGTCGACGCCGTCCGCTGGATCATGGGCGAACAGTCCGCCAAGAGCCTGCGCGGCGGCGAGATGACCGACGTCATCTTCAACGGCTCGTCCTCGCGCCGCAGCCTCGGCCTCGCCGAAGTCACGATGACGTTCGACAATTCCAAGCGCCAGCTCGCCCTCGACGCCGACGACGTGCAGATCACCCGCCGGGTCTACCGCGACGGCGAGGGCGAATACCTCATCAACCGCCAGGTCTGCCGCCTCCGCGACATCAAGGAGCTGTTCCTGGGCAGCGGCGCCGGCAACGACGCCTACTGCATCATCGCCCAGGGTCGCGTCGATGCGCTTCTTCAAGCCTCCACCAAGGAACGGCGCACCATCTTCGAGGAGGCCGCCGGCATCAGCCGCTTCAAGGCCAAGAAGATCGAGGCCCTGCGCAAGCTCGAAAAAGTCGACCTCAACCTGCAGCGGCTCCGCGACATCATCGACGAGGTCGAGAAGCAGCTCCGCAGCGTCAAGCTTCAGGCGTCGAAGGCCCAGCGCTACCAGGAGTACGCCGGCCGGCTCAAGGAACTGCGCCTCACGCTCGGCCTCGACGAGTACCGCCAGCTCACCGCCAAGCTCCACGGCGAAGAACAAACGATGTCGCAATCGCGCGGCGACCTCGACCAGCGCGCCGCCCGCGCAGGCGCCTGCGAAGCCGAGGCGGAACGGCTGGAGATTTTCCTCGCCGACCTGGAGGACAACCTCCGCGACCAGGAGGCGAACCTCGCGCGCGTGTTGCAGCGCATCAAGACCGAGGAGACGACGCTCAGCCACGAAGGCACGTTGACCAACGACCTGGAAGCCGAGCTGCGCACGACCCGCAAACGGCTCGCCGAGCTGACGCACCACGTCGGCGCCTTGGCCGAGGCGGCCCGCAGCGCCGAGGAGGAATGGGCCCGCGTCGAAGCACAGGCGCGCCATCAACGCGACGAGTCGGCGGGACACGAGAAAACCCTCCGCGAAACGCTGTACCACTTCAACACGCTCAGCGGGCAGATCGCGCGCGACAAGGCCGACCATCTTGAACAGATGCGCCGCTCGGCCCATCTGCAGAACGAGGCCGTCTCGCGCAAGGCCCAGGTCGACAACCTTCGCCGCGAGCGCGATCGGCTGCGCACGCGCTCCGAGCAAGCTGCGGTGAGCTTGGCGTCGATCGATGTCGAACTGCAGGACTTGCAGAAGGCCGAAGCGGAACTTGGCCAGAAGCTGCACGGCGCACGCGGCGTGCTGCACGAGCAGCGGCAGCGCCAGGAGCAGCTTCGCGAACTGCACGACCGCGCCACCGACCGCGTCAACGAACTGCGCCAGAACCGCAGCGGCCTCGCCAGCCGCATCGAAATGTTGGATGGCCTTATCCGCAGCCACGAGGGGCTGGGGACCGGCGTCCGCGAGGTGATCGCGCTGATCGAGCAGCCCGAGCCAGGCCCGTGGCGGACCGTCGTCGGCATGATCGCGGACTTTCTCACCGTGAAGCGCGAGTACGCTCCGCTCATCGACCTGGCCTTGGGCGACTGGGCGCAGCGGTTCATCGTGCGCGACACCGACCTCCTCGCGAAAGCGCTCGGCCAGCGCCGGCAGGCGTTCTCCGGCCGCGTCAGCTTCCTGCCGCTGCACGTCGCGAAGCCAGGCGACGCCGACGACCCGGTGCAAACGGCGCTGCGGGGCAATCGCCAGTTGCAGATGACGATTGTCAGCCAGGTCAAGCAGACCGGCATGGCAGCAACACCCGAACATCCGGGGCTGGTCGCGCCGGCGGAGCAGCTTGTCTCCTGCGAGCATCCCGACCTCGCCGACCTGCCTGCGCAGCTCCTGGGCCGCACCCTCATCGTCCGCGACCTGGCGACCGCGCGGCTGCTAGCGTCGCATGCGCCGGGCTTCCGCTTCGTCACGCTGCACGGCGAACTGCTCGAACCCGACGGCACGCTCACCGTCGGCACGCACCACGCCGAGACCGGCATCCTGTCGCGCAAGAGCGAGCTGCGCGAGCTGCGCGAGCAGTTGGAGCAGCTCGATATTCGTCTGGCCGAGACCGGCGCCGACCTGGCCGCGCTGCGCGAGCAGATGCACGCCGGCGCGACGCAGTTGCAGGAGCAGCAGCAGACCATCGACGTGCTGGGCGAGCAGTCGGCCGATTTGCGAGGCCGGGTGCAGCGGCACCGCGACCGCCGGCAGGGACTGCACGAGGAAGTCACCATCAGCCGCGACGAGATGCAGCGCATCGAGCACGAAGTATCATCCCTCGACGAGTCGTGGCAGCAGTCGCGCACCCAGGCGGCGCAGGCCGAGACGCAGGTGCAGGAACTGCACGCCCGCATCCACGAGGCCGACGGCGAACTGCGCCGCCTCGACCAGTCGCGCCAGCAGCAGCAGCAGGCCTGCACGCAGTCGCAGGTCGCGCTGGCGAAGATCGAGGAGCGGCTGCACTCGCTGCGCAGCCAGCACCAGCAGGCCGCCCGCGAGCATCAGCAGCGCCACCAGGAATGGCTGCACGGCCAGCAGAGCATCGGCACGCTGAAGGTGCGTTTGATGGAGAGCCAGCGGACCATGCTGCAAGCGTCGTCGATCCTCGCCCACGCCTTCCTCGAAAAAGAGAAGGCGCAGCGCGAGGTGGCCGAGATGGAAGCGTCGCGCGAGCAGAAACGCCAGGACCGCGCCCGCCTGACGCAGCAAGCACAATCAGCCCGCGTCGAATGGCGCAAGGTGCAGGAGAAGGTGCATCAGCGCGAGCTGGAATCGACAAACCTGCGCCACCAGCTCGACACATTGTTGCAGAAGCTGCGCGAGGACTACGACATCGACCTCGCCGAACTCGATCGCCAGCGCCAAGCGACGCCGATCGATGCGATGCCAGGCGATGAAGCGACGCCGCTCGCGGCACCGTTCAATCCCGCCGCCGCGCTCGAGGAAATCGACGAGCTGCGCCGCAAGCTGACCAAGCTCGGCAGCGTGAACATGGAAGCGCTTCACGAGATGCAGGAGCTGGAGAAGCGGGCGGGCGACCAGCAAGCGCAGTACGACGACCTGACCAACGCGAAGAAATCGCTCGAAGAGATCATCGGCAAGATCAACGGCGACAGCCGCAAGATGTTCAGCGACACTCTGGCGACGATCCGCGTCCACTTCCAGGAACTGTTCCGCAAGCTGTTCGGCGGCGGCATGGCCGACATCGTTCTTGAAGATGAAACCGACGTGCTCGAAAGCGGCATCGAGATCGTGGCGCGGCCGCCCGGCAAGGAGCTGCGCGGCATCTCGCTCATGTCGGGCGGCGAGAAGACGCTGACCGCCGTCGCGCTGCTGCTCGCCATCTTCCGCAGCAAGCCCAGCCCGTTCTGCCTTCTCGACGAGGTCGACGCCGCGCTCGACGAGGCGAACATCGCCCGGTTCACGGCCGTCATCCGCGAGTACTGCGACCGCTCGCAGTTCATCATCGTCACGCACTCGAAGAAGACGATGTCGTGCGCGGACGTGCTGTACGGCATCACCATGCAGGAGTCGGGCATCTCGAAGCAGGTGACGATCCGCTTCGAGGACTGGGTCGAGGAGCCGATCCAGGAAGTCGCCCAAGCGTCGTGATGATCGGAACGGCGCACGCGACGATCCGCCTGCGTGCGCCGATCACGATGCTACTCTTCGAACGGCTCTTCAACTTCAGCAGCCTTCCGCGCAGGGGCGGCCACGGCGGGCGGCGCCGCGCTGGCCGGCGGCGTGTCGCGGGGCAGGTCCTTGCTGCCGACAATGGTCAGATTCAGGCCGATCTGCACGGTCACGTCCTTGCCGTTCAGCTCCATGTTGATCTTGTTGTTCAGGTACCAGCCGAGCGAGCCGGTCGAGAATTCCTTGACAGGAACGCGCATGGCCTGGCCGTTCAGCGTGATCTCGACGGCCTTTGCGTTCTCGGTGAATTCCTTGCGGCTGACGGGACAAGTGGTTTTGGGAGGCATAGATCCTTCCTTTCGTGCTGGGCTTGAATAAGATGTTTTGAAGCAACGTCTATTCCTCGCGTTGCCCGTTCGCCGCTTATTGTACGCAGGTTGGCCGTCATGAGCATCCTTTCCCCCGGCTTTTCCGCCTGGCAGCCAGGCTTCACCTGAGTGGGCGCCTAACCCCCTCGGCGTGTCCGTGTTCGTGCATTTTTCCGCTGGCTTTTCCGCGCCTCGTCGCCAACAATCACCAGGGATGCAACTCCTTGAGGAGATCCTCATGCGGTTTCCGTGTTGGCGCGTTGGTTTCGCTCTTGCCCTGTTCGCAACCCTGTCCGGCTGCGGCGCTTCCCACGACGCGCCGGTTGTGCCGAAGTCGGGAGCGGAAGACTGCCCCGACTGCTGCGAGCCGAAAAGCCGAGCCCAGCTCCTGCGAAGCGCGCAGGAGAAATCAACCGACCCAAACTCGGAATCTTCATCCCCCGTTTCCACCAAGGAGTGATCGCATGATCCGCACCGCTTCCCTCTTCGGCGTTCTCGCCCTCGCCCTGACCGTGTCGCTGGTGAACGCCGGCGGCGCCGCCATCAAGTCGGGCCCGCAGGTCGGCCAGGACGTCCCCGGCCCGTTCCACCCGCTCAACGTGAACGGCGCCAACGCCGGCAAGAAGCACTGCCTGTACTGCGAGAACGGCGGCAACCCCGTCGCCGTCGTCTTCGCCCGCGAAGTCACCCCCGCCGTCGCCAGCCTGATCGCCAAGCTCGACGCCGCCACCGTCAAGAACCAGGGCGCGAGCATGGGCAGCTACGCCGTGTTCTGCAGCGACAAGGAAGCCCTTCCCGCCCAGCTCAAGGAACTGGCCGAGAAGAGCAAGCTCCAGCGCATGGTCCTCTCGATCGACAACCCGGCCGGTCCCAACAACTACGACATCTCGAAGGACGCCGAAGTCACGGTTCTTCTCTACAGTGACACCACTGTCCGCGCCAACCACTCGTTCCGCGCCGGTCAATTGCGCGACGCCGATGTCACCCGCATCGTCGCCGACGTGACCAAGATCACCGAGAAGAAGTAAGCCGCGCCGCAAGGCACGCGAAAGGCGCCGGACATCTCTTCGAGAAGTCCGGCGCCATTTTTCGTTTCAATCCAGCGTTCGAGAGGCTGCACCGTGGCTCGCTACTTCAAGTTCCACTCCGTCGCCGACATCACCGCCGAGTCGAGGCGCCTCGGCCTCGACCTGCGTTTCAGCGACGACTTCGCGCCGTTGTTCCAGCCGGTGACGGTCGGCTCCTTCCGCGTCGGCAACGCCTTCTGCGTGCAACCGATGGAGGGCTGCGACGGCACGGCTGACGGCCTGCCCGACGAGTTGACGTATCGCCGTTTCCAGCGCTTCGGAGCAGGGGGAGCGAAGCTGATCTGGGGCGAAGCGTGCGCCGTCGTCGAGGAAGGCCGCGCGAACCCGCGCCAGCTGGTCGTGAGCGAAGCGTCGCTGCCCGGCCTCGAAAAGATGCTGCGACTCTGCCGCCAGGCGCACCGTGAAGCCCACGGCTCCGACGACGATCTGCTCGTCGGCCTGCAACTCGCGCATTCGGGCCGGTACAGCTGCCAGCGGCCCCTGATCGCCGTTCACGATCCGCTTCTCGATCCGCGCACCGTCGTCGACAAGGCGACGGGCCGAACCGTCGACGCGAGCTATCCGCTCCTCAGCGACGACGAGCTGAAACGCCTTGTCGACCACTACGTCCTGGCCGCCAAACGGCTCCAGCAGATCGGCTGCCAGTTCGTCGATCTCAAGCAGTGCCACCGCTACCTGCTCAGCGAACTGCTCGCTGCGAAGGATCGCCCCGGCCCGTTCGGAGGCAGCCTCGAAAACCGCACGCGCCTGGCCCGCGACATCCTCGTCGGCATCCGCAGCGAGGCGCCAGGCCTGATGATCGCCTCCCGGCTCAACGTCTTCGACGGCGTCCCGTTCCGCAAGGCAGCGAACAGCGACCAGGGCGAACCATGCCCGCACGACCTGCCGCTGCGCTGCGCCTGGGGAACCGACGAGCACGACGCCAGCAAGCCCGACTTGGCCGAGCCGTTGGCGTGGATTTGCGCGATGGCGGCGCTTGGCGTCGCGATGGTCAACGTCAGCGCCGGCAGCCCCTACGTCTCGCCACACTACCTTCGGCCCTTCGAGGTCCCGCCCCCCGACGGCTACGAGACGCCGGAGCATCCGCTGGTCGGCGTCGACCGTCATTTCCGCCTGACGGAGCAGGTTCAGCGCGCGTTCCCGCAGCTCCCCGTCGTGGGCAGCGGCTACAGCTACCTGCAGGAGTTCCTGCCCCACGCCGGCGCCGCCAACGTGCGCGACGGCCGCTGCGCGTTCGTCGGCGTCGGCCGAGCGACGCTGTCGCAGCCCGACTTCGTGCAACAGCTCCGCGAGCATGGCAAGCTCGACCGCAAGCGCCTCTGCCGCACCTTCAGCTACTGCACCGCGCTGATGCGCTCGAAGCACAACGAGCTGGGCCAGTTCGCGACCGGCTGCCCGCCGTTCGACAAGGCCGTCTACGGCCCGATCTGGAACGAGGCGAAGCGGGGGTGACGGAAGTTTTCCGAAGTGGGATTGGATCTCCCGCTCTCCCACGCGTTCATGCACGCGCGCGTCGAGCCGGTGCCCTTGAATCAGGTCCAAGGGAAGGTCGGAGGAAGCGAGGAAAAGGCCAGTCTTTGCAGCTGCACCTGCTTCGCTGTTTGCGGCTGGGGGCAGCAGTCGTAACGGGTGGCGAAGCGAGATGCGATGCCGGTTGCGGGGAAAACGGAAAAGCAGCACAACCATGGCCTGCGGAGCGTAGAAATTTGGCTGGAAGAATCAAGATGGAGCGATTGGAATTGGGGGACCGAAGAAAGTTTTTCCATTTCGACCCCTGCCAGCGAGAGTTTTCAGACGTAGAATTCCGAACAGAGTGAGGGTAAAAGATGGTGTGTCAAGACCATCTTGGAACCATATTGACTGAAAAAACCAAAGGTAATACCCTCCCTACGGTTTCGCCCCAAACCGAGGTCGCCACATGTCCGCCGAAAAAACCCGTGTCTCCATCACCAGGCTGACCAAGAACAGCTCCGGGAAAGTCGTTTGCGAGGACGACGGAGAGGATCGCTTCGTCATCCAGGAGGATGTCGCGTTCACGCTCTGCAAGAATCACGAGATCAGCGCGAACATCCTCAAGAACTTCCACGACGACTTCCTCGCCAATGTCGCCGAGTGGTTCTCGGAACGTGCCGATGTCCTTGATGCCGGCTACATCCCCTTCGATTCCGACCTGCACCTGTTTGTCGTGAGCAAGTCCAGGATTTACGATTTTCAGCTTGCTGATGAACTGAGCGAGCTGGAACTTGATTTGGCATCCAGAGGCTGGAACGTGAGTACTGTGCTGCTCCCGTCCGCCAGCTCAGATCAACTCAGCACGTTTTTTGATGCTGAAGGAGCCTTGAAGATCGATGCCAACCGCCCAGCAGCATGAGGAAAAATTCCTCGACAACCAGGGTTTTTTGAACCGCATCATCAGCGAAGAGTACCACGACTGGACCGCAGTGACGATGTTTTACGCTGCGGTCCATCTCGTTGAACGGCTCCGCGCCCACAAGCCCCCCTCCGCTGGATCGAAGCACAGCACGAACCACTCCAGCAGGCGGCGATTTATTCAAAGATCCCACAAAACCATCCTGTCTGCTTACGCCAGCCTCTTCACCGCGTCATTGATCGCACGCTACGAATCTCGAAACGACTTCAACACACAATTCCCAGAAGCGTCCGTGAGAACCGAGCTGCTCGCTCGCCTGAACAAAATAGAACAGTATGTGAGCAAAAAAGTGCCCAAGGAAAAAGCCAAGAAGACAGGTCATTGAAAGCGAAGCAGCCGTGGACAGCCCGGAGTGAAAACGCTCCGGGCCTATTAATGCGCGATTGAAAGCCGCCTCCCAAGCACTCGCCGCATAGACTGAATCGCCACCAGCGTCCGCCTCGTCGTCACCGCGATCTCGCCGGTAGAGCATCATTCCCAGCATCGCCAGTTCGGCTTCGGTCCACTGCACGCCTGCCGCCAGCGGCCTGGTTTCCTGCATACGGCGCGCCGCTGACAAGCGCTCGCGCGTCGCTTACTTGCCCTTCTTGGCCTATAGCTTCTTCTTGACCGTCACCGGCTGCTCCCCCGTCCGACAAGGCCGTGTACGGCCCCGTGTGGAAGGCGGCGAAGAAGGACAAACGGAAGTATCCCCGACTGGGTTCGAACCAGTAACCTTCGGCTTCGGAGCCATACCATTCGAGTCAAGAAATCTGCGATTTTTCGGCCAAAAAACCACGATTTCCATGATTCTAGCCCTTCCGAATCCCGTTTGCAAGGGCTTGCGAGAATGCTCAAAAAACACGAAGGAAACGCGGAGTTTCCGCGCGGCCTTCAAATTCTTCCGCGCACTTCCGCGCAGCTTCGCAAGTGTCAAACGGCAAGAAGGCAGCGGTTGTAGACCGTTGCCTTCTCGCTCGCCGTTACGCTGTTACGCCATTAACGCGGTTGACGCGATTCTTCCCCGATAAATGGCGTTAAGGGCGTGAACCGCGTTTCCGCGTAATCGCGAACCAGCGCTCCGCAGGCTTCTTGCCGCCGGTGTGCTGCTTCTCGAATCGGGCGAGCTTCCTTTCGAGCAGCTTGCCCAGCGAGGCGACAATGTCAGCGCTCTTTTCGTTGCGATTGAGGGCGTTCCTGATGTCGGTCCTGGTCATGCCCTTTTCGCCGGCGGCTTCAAGCTCCCGCAAGATGGACGCGGTGAGTTTGTCGAGGCGTTCCTCGCTGCCAAAGATCACCATCGCCGATTCTTCGCAGTAGTCCCAAACGGCAAGGGCGGCGTGCAAGTGCTCCGGCATGATGACGTGCGACGCGTCCAGCGCAGCGAACAGCGTCGAAAGGCGCAGCGTCTGGGCTTCGGCGCGGCTCGTCACGACGCCCCCCATTCCCTGTCGGCCGTTGGTGAGGCGTTCATACTCACGCTCCCACAAGATCGCGGTGTCGGGAGAATGCTCGAGCACGTCGAGCTGCTTTGCTCCCGCAAGCGCTCCCGCCAAGTGCAGCCCCAGGCGCGAAAGGTCGAGACGCCGGCCGCCATGCGGCAACAGCTTCGAGCGTTTGACCAACGGCCAGAGGAAGCGGTTGGCGAAGCCGTTGAACAGGTCCGAACCGATGAAGTATTGATTCAGCTCGGCCTCGGTGACGTGGGCGATGATGCTGATGTGCGCTCCCGTCGCCTTGAGGGCCATCTTCGTGAGCGTGGCGATGTCGTTTCCATCCCAGGCGTTGCGGATGATCGAGGAAAGCGTATTGGTCTCCCTCTTGAGGTTTCGCAGGACCTGTCCGAACTCCGTTTCGACAACGAGCAGGCGCTTGTCGGTGACGCCAGGAACAATGACGTTGGGTTCGCCATGTTCGTCCATCTCGTACTGCGGATCGCGGACGCGCGCGATCAGCCCTTCGCCGCTGGACATGCCCGACGCGATGTTGTCAGCGAGCCAGCCAGGATCGCCGTAACCCATCATCTTCTTGACTCGCCCCAAGGCTGTCCCCTTGCGACCGTGGCCACTCTTGCCCACAGTGATGACGAACAGGTTGCAATGGTGCTTGTCGCTCTCGACGACGGCGTGGGCGGTGCGGCCGATGGCGTTGCCAGCGGCCACAAGCATGGAGATCAACAGCCCCACCGGGTCCGCTTCCGATTCTGGCGCGATCGTTCGGATGATCTCTCCGACGATGCCGTGATACGCTTCCTCTCGCATCACGGGCCAGGGGCCGGATTCGGGCAGGTCCATGTCCTCGATGTCGTCGCCTGGTTCCGGCTCCGCCTCCGGCCCAGGTTCAGGCGGCGGCGCTTGATTGAGCGTCTCGTCGCTGACGCCTTCGGACGTGTGGAACGGCGTCTCGTCGTCGCTGGGTCGCCGAGCGCCGCCCTTTCCAGCGGATTTCGCGCTCTTGTGCCCGATCTTGCGGGCGATGTCCAAGGGATCGTTGCTCATGCGGCACCTTCCTTGCGCTGCGTGAACTCGGTCACGATGCCGACCACGATGCCGCCAAGAAGCTCGATCAGTTCCTCAGACGTGCAGCCAACGACAGCAGACAGCCTGTTCATCAGCTCGCAACGTCGGCTCCGAGCCTGAAAGTGCTGGGTGTGTTGGTGGTGTGCCCAGCACTGGGCGCAGCTTTCGCCATTCACACGAACCAGGCCGGTGAAGCAGGTGCGGCATTTGATGCGCGGCGGAGCCGATTTGCTCAATGCGGCTTGGCAGTGTACGATACCCATGTTCAGTCTCTCCCATAGCCGCATCACGACGCCTGGCAGGGCATTGTCGTGTGCGGTTTTCTCTTGATCCCCTAGATGCCGATTTCTTCCAGACGCTTGGCGGCGAGGTCGCACGCGCGCTCCCTCTGCGAAGGCGTGCGGAGCGCAGCCGACGTGTCGGTGCATGCGGGCGGAGTGAGCGCGGCGGCGAACCGCTCGAGGGCCTGCTTGCTGGTGAGCCAACGGCCGCCAACGCGCGCCGCCTCCAATTTGACGCGGTGCCCGTCGATGGTGCGTACGCCCTTGAGGGCCCAGCGCCAGACCGTCGAGAAGTTGACCGACTTGCCGACACGATTCGGCGGCAGCATCCGCGCTGCGTCGTGAAAACTTAGAAGTGATTCGCTAACGATGCCCATGAAAAACCTCCTGAATAAGTGCGGATTGCATATTGATGCAACCGCATACTCAAGGGTAACGGGCCAATTCGCGGAGAGAAGTAGTAGACCAATAGGAGAGCAATAGGAAAGAAGTGGGAGAGTAATGGGAGAGATTAGACTTTGGTCCACCTGCAATAGCTGTTACCTGTCGCCTCAAAGCGTATCGTTGAGGGAGGCATTGTTCCGTTGATCGCCCTTAGCGTTTCATTCAACTTGCGCAGCGCCTCCGCTTGCTTGCTCTTGTTCGAGTCGTGCCAAGGGTTACGAATGCGCCCCTCCCATCCGACTGCCTGGAAAGCGTCCAGGATCAATCTCTGATTGTTGGCAGGATGTCGCTTGTATTCCTTCAGGATTTCGCCTCTGAACGTCAGGCGATCTCCGTCCCAGCTTGGTTTGTCCGCGCTGGTCTCAGCAGGCGGCGCTTGCTCATGCGGTTTCTGGCGATCCTCCCGCGTGTGTGTTTCGGGCGTTGCGTCGCCTTGCATCAGCGGCCGGTGCGTCCCGTTGTTTGAGGTCATGCGGACTTCGCCCGTGTCCGTCCCGTGCTCCCTTGCGGACGCATCGACCTTTTCCTGCTCCACGGGCGGCGTTTCGCTTTCGGGCGTTGGCGGCCCGTCGAAAATCTGATTCCAAAGTGCAGGCCAACGAACGACGCTGAACGCGGCCAAGAGCTTGGCGCCAGGAATCTGTTCGACCAGTCTGTTCAACTCGGGCTCATTTCCGTCACGCACGAACTTGAGCAGGGCAATGCCGCATTCAATCGCATTTGCGTTCGCTTGCTTCGGCAACGCGCCCAGATCAATTTTGTCGATGTTCGACTTGAGCGGCTCACAGGAAAGGTGTGGGTACAACGCCATCAACCGTTTCGCAATTTCTTCGAGGTTGCAGACATACGGTTTCGGACACTGCACGTGCGGATCTCGCTCTTCAAAAAAAGAACGAAGATAGTCGTTCAGTGGCCGGCGTGCTTCATCGAGTTCCTCCCTCCTCGCCCGTCTGTCGTCACTTTCCTTTTCTCGGCGCTCATCTTCCTCGGCCTCCCTCTTCGCTCTCTCGATGAAGCCGAAAGACGAAGCTGCCGGCGACTCACCCACTTGTCCATCGCTTGTACTGCTACTTGCCGTCTGCCCTGGCATTTTGGCAGGCTGCGACGTTGCCGCAGCCATGTTGGGAGCGTCGCCAGCAGCCATAACCGCTTCATTCTCGGCGTCCCAAGTCTTAACGAATTCCAATCGTTCCACGTACGCCATGTCAAACCAGTTGGGCGGCAGCACCGCCCTCGCGGCGTTCCATTCGGTGGCATTCAGCGAGGAATCGCTTGGAATATGCGGCGACGGGTAGCAATGCAGCAAGCTCTCCACGAATTGCCGATGGCTTGCTCTCCGCTGCACGTCCATAGCGTCAATGATCCTGCCCACTTGAACGGGAATCACCTTCGACAACGCTCGCCGCAGTACCGGCCATTGATCGATTGCGCGTTTCTTCAAACCGGAATCAGGACCAACAACCAGGATCATCATGGAGTGTGATCGCATGGCGATGCGCAGTGCCAGTTCTGGCAGATTCCGGCAACCCTCGAAGCCCGTTTCAGCAACTTCAGCCGGCGCGGTCCAATACTCGCCGCTGCTCAACAGCTCCAAGCCCTGCTCGCTGACAAGCTCGTTGATTTCTTCGATGAGCTGAAAGCCGAACTTGGCCAAATTGTCGGTGTCGCAAGCTGCGTGAAGCACGCTCAGCTTGTTTACCAACAATTCCACGATGATCGGCAGTCGTCGATTCACCAACTCCCGCGCAGCCATTTCCCGCAAACCGTTCAGTTCGAGCGAACGGCTGGTAATTTGGTAATACTGCGTTTGATCTGCGGACCATTGAAATGGGCGATCCATCCGCTCGATCCGCTGCTCAAGCGTGAGCCGAACGGGAGGGAAGGAGTAAAGCGGCGGAACCAGGATCGTGACGGGCTTCTTGGCGTCGCCGGCGGATGCGTCGGCGTCTTTTGGCGGCGACTTCGATTTGGAATGTGTGGGAGCGTCCGACGAGGGCTTGCGCTTCGCCATGCGGTGTACCTATGGTGGCATGGGCCAGCCGGTCGACCGCGATGATAGGTACGGCATCGCGGTCAACCGACCGTGAACCGCCTTCACCGGCCGGCAAAGGCGGAACCCATCCCGCCATTGTAAATGCGCCAACGTGCGACTTTCAATGCCGGTTCCACGCGTCCCTCACCAGCGCCACGGCACGCCCATCAAGCTACTTGGTCTGCTGCTGATGCTCCCTGTTCATCCTGGGGCGGCGTAAGCAGCCGCGGCGCGTGGGGCTGCAGCGCTTGCAGCGTCTTCGCCAGTTGCTTGATGTCCCGTTCAAGCTGCTTGACGAGGCGGCGGTCGCTGCCCCACAATTCCGGGAACCTGCGTTCCAGTATCCAGGCATGCGCCCGCCAGGACGGGCTGGCGCGAATCGTCTTGAGGCATTGGGCCGCGCCTTCGGCCAAACCCCAGCGATACGCGCGCAGAAACTCGACGCACAATTCGTCGTAGGAAGAAAAAACATGCTGCCGGTATTCTGGCAGCTTCTCGTTTTTCAGGGCCAGCTTGTCGATCTTGTGAGCGTGCCTGATCCATGCGTACCAGGTCGAGCGCGACACGCCGAGAATCTCGCCGGCCGTCTCCAGGTAGAGGACGTGCGGCACCAATTCGCTGAACGCGGCAATCAGTTCCTTCGTCAACGTGGTTGGTCTTCCGCCCGCCATGTCGTTCCTCCCCGCCCGCCTTCGTTATTTGATGATAACGACAGAATGCCCGCACGGGGCATCCTGGATGCAATGCGGGCATACTGGCGCGATTGACGAGTTGATTCGCCAAAGCGTGAAGGGATGCAGTCTCGGACGAGCAAGCTATCCCTGATACTCGCGGAAGGACTTCACCAGAGCGGCAAACGTCGTGGGGCGGTAGGTGTTGAAGCCGTCCTCGTCCACGAAAACGAAGTCGTAGCGCACTTCCTGCTGCGCCTGGTTAATGTCCTCGCACCACTGCTTCAGCCTTGCCATCTTCTGCGGCACGTCCAGGCTTTCCAGCCCCTTCGTTTCCACGATGACGACGCGGCTGGCGCTGACCTTCACGAAAAAGTCGGGGTAGTAGTTGGAGATGTCGCCGTCCGCGTTGACGTAGTCGAGCTTGAAGCCGACGGCGAAGTAGTTCTTGGCGAACGAAACGATGTCCGGGCACTGGTCCAGGAACGCGGCGAACTCCAGCTCGAAGCCGCTGTCGCCGACGATGCGGTTGAACACGCTCCGCTTGGGGACCACGAAGCCCTGGTCCTTCGCGACGAAGGGGCGGGTGTTGCGCAGCTTGATGGTGTCGCGAATCTCGGCGTTGCCCTTGTCCTGCACGGTCAGGGCGTTGATCGCCTTCTTGAAGCCTTCAATCGTCGTCTTGGTCGCTTGCAGCTCGGAGAGGTTGCGCAGCGTGTTCGCATCGTCCAGTTCGACGGGATTCTCGAAGAGGTCGTCGCGGACGAACGCCTTCACCTTGCCGTACAGCACGTCGTAGCCGCTGATGAGGCGCAGGTCCTTCATGATCGTCTGCGTGAAGTAGCCGAGGACGCTGCGAAAGTCGGCGATGCCAGCGGTGTCCAGGATCGTGGTGTGGGTGACTTCGCCGGTGGAGATGTCCTTGAAGACGATTTCGCGCTGCTGCTCCTCGCTGAACTGCTGGTAGGCGACCTTGGCGTGGCCGAAGCTGGCCGGGTCGAGCAGGTTCAGGTTCTTGTACTCGCGGTAGACGCGCGGCGTCATCACCGGAATCTCGATGTCGAGTTCCTCCAGGTCCTTCCTGGTCTTCTCCGGGTCCTCCACCTCCACCACCAGCGGGGCTTTCGGGCCGGTTCCCTCGCCCATCGCCTTGCGTTCGAGGACGACCCCTTCCGCTTGGATCGACTCCACGAAATCCATGAAGGCGTCGGTGCCGACCACGCTGACGAACTCCGGCACGCGGCCGGGATACATCTTGCGCAGCCCGCGTCCGAGCGTCTGCTCGGGAAGGATGTTGGCCTTGGAACTGTAGGCGCGCAGGCCGACAATCGTCGTCACGTTGCGCACGTCCCAGCCTTCCTTGAGCACCAGCACGGACACGATGGCCTTGTACGGGCTTTGCATGCTGTCGATCTCGTTCGCCTGCTTGCGCAGCGATTCAAGCTCTTCCTTGCTCTTGCCGCTGTTCGCCTCCGAGATCTCGCCGTTGTTCTTCGTGTGGATAACCAGCACGGCGTCCTTCAGGTCGGGATACATCCCCTCCAGGTACGCGGCCACGTCGTCGCAGTTCTTGGTGTCGTCGGTCATGACGAACAGGATCGCCTTCTTGCCGAGCTTTTCATGCTCGTCGTAGGCTTTGCGCCATTCGACCACGCCCAGGTTCAGGTAGTCGGCGTACATCTCGGTGAACTTCGAGCTTTTCCGCTCGTGCAGCTTCGCCCGGCTGGCCGCGTCCGGCAGCACGGGATGCTTCACCACGTTCTG
>JAYSSW010000099.1:0-10553 GCA_043720335.1 Planctomycetia bacterium | reverse complement strand
GGGAAAACGCGAACCGTTGGGTCTCTGCCCCAACGGGGCTGCATCGTCCCGCGCGGCGCGCTTGATGCAACGCCGTTGGCGTAGAAATCTTGTACTTGGACGCGGTCCCCAGGGTGCGCTGCGCGACCCTGGGCTTTGTTATGCAGCACCTTTGGTGCAAAAACAGAGCGATTCCGTCGCTCTTGCACGCCATATAAAGATCACGGCCCAACCCTTCGAGGTGCCTCCATGCATTGGGGTTTCAAATTCCTCCTGATGGGCGAGTTTTTCTCGCTGATCATCTGGTGCGCCGTCGCGTGGCTGCACGGGTGGACCTACCAATGGTACAGCAACCCGGCCCTTCCCGGCCCCATGTTCCAGACCTTTGAATTCTCTGTCCTGGAACAGATCGTCATGAGCAGCGTGCCGGGCTTCGGCTTCGCTGCCGTGCTCCTGGGAATCATGCGTTTCGGACGGTTCGTGTTTGTTCGATGGTTCTCCGTTCGGAATGATGATCCCGACGCCAGCGCGCAGGATTCGCCTTGAATGCAGCGGAGAAGGATTGCGCCGCTGCGATCATGGTCAACCCCGCCCAACCCTTCGAGGTGCCTCCATGCGAGTCGTTGCTGGACTGATTGGCTTCTTCGCCACGAGTGCCGCCCAGGCGCAGCCTGCGGACATTCATTCGTTCGGGCGGCCGGAGCTGGTGCGCGTCCGCCATGTCGATCTTGATCTCGACGTCGATTTCGCACTTCAAAAACTCAGCGGGCACGCGACGCTCGCCATCGAGCGCGTCAGCAACGATGATTCACACCCGCTCATCCTCGATTCACGCAAGCTGAAGATCGACAAGGTCGAAGCGTCCGACGACGGCACAACGTTCACGCCGACGAAGTTCGAGCTGGGCAAGGAGGACATGATCCTCGGCACGCCGATCGTCATTTCGCTGCCCGCCAAGGCGAAGGCGGTCCGCGTCCACTACGCCACCAGCGTCGGCGCGAGCGGGCTGCAATGGCTCACCCGCGAGATGACCTCCGGCAAGAAGCACCCCTTCCTCTTCACGCAGTCGCAGGCCATCCACGCCCGCAGCTGGATTCCGCTGCAGGACTCGCCCGGCGTCCGCGTCACCTACGCCGCCCGCGTGCGCACGCCGAAAGGCGTCGTCGCCGTCATGAGCGCCGCCAACGACCCGGCCAACCCGCGCACCGGCGAGCACCGCTTCGAGATGAAGCAGGCCATCCCGCCCTACCTCATCGCCCTCGCGATCGGCGACCTGGAGTTCCTGCCGCTGGGCAAACGCACCGGCGTCTACGCCGAACCCGAAGTCGTGAAGAAGGCGGCCACCGAGTTCAGCGACCTGGAGAAGATGGTCGAGGCGGTGGAAGCCTTGTACGGCCCGTACCGCTGGGGCCGCTACGACGTGCTCGTGCTGCCGCCGAGCTTCCCGTTCGGCGGCATGGAGAACCCGCGCCTCACCTTCCTTTCGCCCACCGTGCTGGCCGGCGACAAAAGCCTGGTCTCGGTGCTGGCCCACGAACTCGCTCACAGCTGGTCGGGCAACCTCGTCTCCAACGCCACCTGGAGCGACTTCTGGCTCAACGAAGGCTTCACCGTCTACCTCGAACGACGCATCGTCGAGAAGGTGTACGGCAAAGAACGGGCCGCGATGGAAGCCGTGCTCGGGCGGCGAAGTTTGGAACGCGAGATGAAGGACCTGAAGCTGTCGGACCAGATCCTGCACATCGACCTGAAGGGGCGCGACCCCGACGACGGCCTGACCGACGTGCCCTACGAGAAGGGGGCGCTGTTCCTCAAGCACCTGGAGACGACGTTCGGCCGCGAGAAGTTCGACGCGTTCCTGAAGGGCTATTTCGACACGTTCGCGTTCCGCAGCATCACGACGGCCGACTTCGTGGCGCATCTCGACAAGCAGCTCCTGTCGAAAGACCCGAAGCTCGCCGCGCAGGTGCCGGTCGAGGAATGGCTGTACAAGCCGGGGCTGCCCGGCACGGCGCCGACGTTTCGTTCAGCCGCATTTGAAGCGGTCGAGAAGCAGGCGAAGGCGTGGGCGGCCGGCGCGGTGGTGGCCAAGAATCTCGACACCGCCGACTGGTCGACGCAGGAATGGCTGCACTTCCTGACGGAGCTGCCGGAAAAACTCACTACTGCGCAGATGAAGGAACTCGACGAGGGGCTGAAGCTGACGCCGCGCACCAATTCCGAGATCGCGTTCCAGTGGCTGCTGATGTCGGCCCGCAACCGCCACGAGGCGGCGCATCCGCGCCTGCGCGAGTTCCTGACGGCGCAGGGCCGGCGCCGTTTCCTTCGGCCGCTGTACGCGGAGCTGGCGAAGACGCCGGAGGGGTTGAAGCTGGCCCGCGACATCTACCAGATCGCAAGGCCGACGTACCACCCGATCGCGACGGCCAGCATCGACGCGATTTTGAAGGAGCGATGAGGTGAACCCCAGGAAGTCGCGAGCAAACGACCTCGCCCCCCGGAAAGCGCCATTCCTGCGGTCCCCTTCCCCAAGCAGTTTAGCCGCGACGCGCAGCGGAGCGCGGGAACCGCGCGCCGACACGGCCCCTGCTCCTTCTGGGCGTCGCCGGGCAGGGCTGCGGGCGGGTTGGCGAGGTTTTGCAGGATGGCTTCTCCTTGCAGGCAGGATCAAACTCACTGAGTCCACAAAAGCAAACGGTGCGCCGAAGCCTGCCGGTTTCTTCTCCTTCATGCGGCGGTGAACCTGGCGCGCTGGCAACGCTTGTTGATGGGGTTGATGCTCAGATTTCGGGCAAAAACCGTCCACGAGAAATGAAAGCGAACCCCTCGCGATAAAAGCGATGCTGGGGGCGCTCGTGTTCTGTCACACGCCGAATGATGGATCGTCCGAGCCAGAGCGCCAAGGGAAGGAAAATCCCCCTTTGCTCGGCGCTCAGGCTCGGACGACCCCGCCCCCTCCACGCGCAGCGACGCCCTAGAAAACGAGCAAGCCCGCAGCGTCCACGCGGATCGGAAACGATCCTACGCGCGGGCACTGCGGGCTTGGAGCATGCAGGCGGTCGCGGACCGCTCTACTTCGCCGGGGTGGCGGGGGCGGCCGGGGCGGCGAGCTTCTTGTTCAGCAGCTTCTGCAGCTGCGACTTCCTGCGCGCCGCCGTGTTCGGGTGCAGCACCTTGCGGGCGGCGGCCTTGTCGAGCTTGCGCACGGCGGCCTGGATTTCCCTCGTCACGCCGTCAGCCGTCTCGTCCTTCGGCAGCCGGTTGATCTTCTTCAGCTGCAGGCGGATCCCCTTCTTGGCGTCGCGGTTGCGGTCGCGGCGCTTGATGTTCTGGCGCAAACGCTTGGAGGCACTGCTGGTATGCGGCATGGCTTCTCGATTCCTCGTGGTTCAAAGCCCGTTCGATGCGGAGTCACACAGACGTAAAAATCTAGTTTAGACGCCACCCCTGCCATTGGCAAGAGGCGGCGTTCTTCCGCATGCCGTCATTGCCGCCGCTACCTGCCGAACCTCTGGAGCAGGTCGTCGAAGAGCTGGCAGTGTTCCGGGGCGTCGGGGAGGGTCCAGCGCAGGCCTTCCTGCTTTTTTGAACCTTTGCCTTTGCATGGGTTGGATCGGCTTGCGTTCGGGAACCGGCGCGGCGGCGATGGACGCGTCTCGGTCTTCGCTGCCAGAGCCACGCCTGGTCGGATCATTGCCCGCCGTCGTCGCCCAGGCTCGCCCAGGCGATGAGCGCGACGGCGGCGAGAAGGAAGAAGGCGCCGAGCGGGACCAGCAGGATCGCGGGGGACGGGTCGGTCTCGGTGTGGCCGACGCCGCCGAGGAAGAAGCCCAGCGGCAACAGCAGCAGCGCGTCGAGGAGGAAGAACGACGCCAGCTTCAACCGGGCGGCAGTCCAGTGGCCGAAGCGTTCGAGCGTGGTTGCGAAGGCGAGGTGGATCAGCGCGAAGAGCGTGCCGTGCGCATGGGCGAGCGTCCACAGCAGGCGGCGCAGGCGGTGGTCGGGGTCGAGGTAGAGGCCCGCTTTGAAGCCGTGCAGCGTTTCGAGCGCGATCCCCAGGCTGAGGAAAACGAGCAGCCCCCACCAGCCGAGCACGCAGTGTCGCCGAGCGAGGCGGCGTTTCAACGTCGGGAGATCGTCATTCATTGATGGTCAGGTCCGGGTCGTGGCGCTGGTTCAACAACCGTTGCAGGATCGTGTCGTCAGGCAACCCGCCGGGCGTCAACGGCAGGTGCGGCAGCTTGCGCGTCAACGGCACCGCGTCGAAGCGCCGACGCAGGCGCAGCAGTTGATCTTGCCGCTGGTCGGGCAGTGCCAAGTAGTCATAACTCTTCATCGCGTCGTCGCCGTGAACGCTGCGCAGGCCGCGATGCGTCAGGTAGCGGACGGCGGG
This sequence comes from Planctomycetia bacterium, assembly GCA_043720335.1. GTDB lineage: Bacteria > Planctomycetota > Planctomycetia > Gemmatales > Gemmataceae > JAYSSW01. Next base: position 6,181 of record JAYSSW010000099.1, on the reverse strand, counting down.
GTAGCGTTCCTTTTCGAGCGAGCGCGTGAGGAACGACCCGAACCAGTCGGTGCCTGACGCCTTCTGCGCCGCTTCGCTGGAGAACGCCCCGGCCGCCATCGCACGGGTGCGGGCGTCGCCTCGGCTGAGCATCATCAGCGAGCTGGCGATCTGCTTGTCGTCGTCGCTGAGCGGAACCTTCACGTCGCTCTTGCGGTTCGGCCATCGCTTCAACTGCTCCTGCGTCCAGCCGAGCGACTTGTCGAGATGGCACAGGTTGCACGCGTGCGGCTTGCCGGTCTCGATGGTTGTCTTCAGGTCGGGCGTTTCGATGCGGTGCGAACGATGGGTGTTGAGCAGCGAATAAACGAGGTGCGGCATGTGGCAGTTGTAGCACAGGCTGCCCGCCGAATCCGCCCCGTGCTTCGTGTGCTCGGCGAGCTTGCCGCGGTACTCCTGGTGGCACTGGTAGCACGCCTCGTTGGTGCGCATGCCGGGCTTCAGCATGTGGTTCGGCTCGTCGCCGTGCATGGCGTGGCAGCTCGTGCAGCTCAGCTTCCCCTTGCCCTTCTCGTAGCACGCGGAAAGGGCCATGCCGTTGTACTCGAGCGCGGTCGTCAGCGGCGTGCCGTCGCCCCAGAAGCGGCCGTCGATCGGCTCGGTGCCGGCGTGCTTCTCCCCCTTCTTCCTCACGCCGGCCAGGACGCTTTGCTCCGCTTCCGACCAGAAGAAATGGTTGTACCGCGTCAGCTCCAGGCCAGGCAGGTACGGATCCTTGTTCGACGCCGGCCAGGCGTTCGCCTTCGGCACCAGGGCGCCGTGGCAGCGGGCGCAGATCTCGTCGCGGCGCTGCACGCTCAACCGGCCCGGATGGACGATGCTCGGATCGCCTTCGCCGCATTGTTGAAGTTGCAGGCGGCGGGCGGGATTCTGGTTGATGCGGACGTGTTCTTCGCCAGGGCCGTGGCACGCCTCGCAGGAGATGCCCAGCTCGGCGACCTCGGTGCGGTAGCCGACGACGCGGCCCCCCTGCCGCACCGGGTTGCTGGCCGGGCCGGTGTTGTGGCAGAACAGGCAGGTGTTGTTCCAGACGGTGCCCCGGCACATCTGCCAGAAGTCGAACGAGTCGGGAATGAGAAACGCTCCGTTGCTGTGCAGCCATTTCTGCTCGCCGACGTGCCAAAGCACCGGCAGGCGATGCAATGTTCCCGCGTCGTCGCGGTGCATGCACTCCTGCAGCCAGTGCGAGCCGACGAGGCGATCCACGCTCAGCTTGACCTTGCGCAGCGGCGGCAATGAATCCGTGTTGCCTTTGGACTTCGCGAACAGCAGCGCCCAGTGGGGATCGACCGTCTCCATGAAGAACTGCTTGCCTTCGCGGGTGAAGCGCGTCTTCAGGCCCTGATGGACGTGGCTGGCGTTGTTGAAGTCGCCTTTGACCGTGTCGGGGGCAGCGTCGCGGGTCATCGTGCGATGGTAGGTGCGATGCCACGACTCGTAATGACCCGCGTGGCACTTCGCGCACGCCGACGCTGTGACCGAGCCGCTTTCGGAACGGTCGGGCGAGACGACCACCGGCGCCGCGCTGGCGAGCAGCCACCAGCCGCCGCCGAGCATTCCCATCACCACCGCGCTGAACAGCACGCCGCGCAGCACGCCGAACACGCGGGCGAGCTGCGGCAGCAGCAGCGTCGCAGTGGCGAGCAGCGAGCAGAGAACCCAGGCGTTCGCCGACATGGGGATGGTACTCGGAGAGGGCGGTCAGGCGTCACTCACAGAATCTCGCGGATCGGTTCGCCGCGGTCGAGGATCGGGTGGGGGCGGCCGCTGTGGTCGCGGAAGTTCTGGGTGGTGTCGATGCCGAGCCAGCGGTAGACGGTGGCGAGCAGGTCGTGCGGGCGGAGCGCGCGCTGGACGGGATGTTCGCCGCGCGGATTCGTCGCTCCGACGACCTGGCCGCCGCGCAGGCCGCCGCCGGCGAGCATGACGGAGAAGGCGTTGCCCCAGTGGTCGCGGCCTGGGATCGGGATGCCGGGCTGCCCGGTGTTGATGCGCGGGGTGCGGCCGAACTCGCCCATGACGATCAGCAGCGTGTCGTCGAGCATGCCGCGCCACTCCAGGTCTTCGAGCAGCGCGCCGACCGCGCGGTCGACGTGAGGCAGCTTGTAGCCGTGCCCTTCGCGGATGTTGGAGTGGTCGTCCCAGTGGGGCATGTCGACGGTGACGAAGGTGACGCCGGCTTCGACGAGGCGCCGGGCCATCAGGGTGTAGCGGCCCCACGGCCCGTTGCCGTAGCGGTCGGAGAGTCGCTGCGGCTCGCGGTCGAGGTCGAACGCCTCGCGGGCGCGCGGGCTGAGAATCAGGTCGATCGCCTGCTGCTGGTAGCGGTCCATCGACTCGACGACGCCGCTGCGGTCGGTGTCGCGCCGCATCGTGTCGAGCGCTCGTGACAGGGTGAGCCGGCTTTCCATCTGGCCCGAAGTCGAGCGAAGCAGGTTCTGCAAGGTGCGCGGCGAGCCAACCCGAGTGGCGGAGTTGGCGGCGAGGTAGCGCTGCTCGCGTTCGACATCGAAGGGGTTGTACTGCGGGCCGAGGTAGGCCGCCCCCATGTAGCCGGGGAAGAGGTAGACGCTCTGAGCGGAGGGCAGGCCGACGTAGGCGGGGACGCCGGGCTGGTTGGGACCGAGGCAGCGAGCGACGTACGACCCGACGGAAGGATACATCTGCGGCAGGTTGGCGGCGTTCGAGCCGAACCGTCCCGTCAGCATCCAATGGGCGCCGGCGAAGTGGTCGCCGTTGTCGTGGTGCATCGAGCGGAGCAGCACCATCTTGTCCATGTGCCTGGCGTGCTGCGGCAGGATGTCGGCGATGCGGATGCCCGGCACGTTGGTGTTGATGACGCCATAGGGCCCGCGGTACTCGGTCGGCGCTTCGGGCTTGGGGTCGTAGGTTTCGAGATGGCTCGGCCCGCCGTCCAGCCACATCAGGATGATCGACTTGCGGCGCGTGCGGTCATTCGTCGTCGCGGCGGCGCGGGCCTTCAGCATGTCGGCGAGCGACAGGCCGGCGACGCCGAGGAAGCCCGCCTTGATCGCGGAGCGCCGCGACATGCCCTGGCAGTTCGCCTTCGCCTCGCCGTTCTGGATCTGCAGCATCGCAACGCCCCCGAAGACCGCAAAGTGGACTTTCCGCAAGTGTAGCCGTCTTCGTCGGGGCAAGGCCAGTGAAAACACGAAAAACCACAATCGTAAAGCGAAACGAAGATTTGTCTTGAACTTTGTTGAAGTCGATATTAACCTTGTTCAACATGAGCAACGCGAAGAGCTGGATCCAACTGCTGGACGACGAAGACCTCACCTTCCTCAAGCGACTCGTGGTCGCTTCAGGTTCGCTGAAGGAATTGGCCGAGGCGTACCGCGTGTCGTACCCGACGGTGCGGCTGCGGCTGGATCGGCTCATCGCCAAGGTGAAGGTCTACGACAGCCAACAGTCGATGAGCGACTTCGAGCGTTCGATTCGCGGCATGCACGCCGACGGCCGGCTCGACCTCGCCACGATGAAAGCGGTCCTCGCCGCCCACAAGAAAGAACTGGAGGCATCCCATGCGAAACCTGCCGTTGATCGTCGTCCTGCTGCTGATTGAGCCGATCGCGCTCCACGCGCAGGACAAGCTCCCCTGGCTGCCAACCGAGAGCAAAGGCAACATCGTCGTCCACGCCGCCGGCGCCTTCGACAAGGCGATCAACGAAGTCGTCGTGCAGGTCGACGGCGGCGACGCCAAGACCACCACGCGCGTCGTGCTGCTGGACGCGCCGAATGTGCCGTCGCACCGCTACCTGCTGCGCGGCAAAGTGAAGATCGACCACGTCGTCGGCGACGGCCATGTCGAGATGCTGAACCACTTCCCTAAGCTCGGCGCCTTCTTCACCAAGACCCTGGAAGACGACGGCCCGCTTGCCAAGCTGACCGGCAGCGCCGACTGGCGCGAGGTACAGCTGCCGTTCGTCAGCCAGGAAGGGACGCTGCCGACCAGGATCGAAGTGAACGTGGTGCTGCCGGGGAAGGGGAAAATCTACCTGGCGCCGTTCACGCTGGAAAAATACGAAGGCCCGATGGCGCTCGAACCCGAAGGGGCGAACGCCTGGTGGAGCGAGCGCATGGCGGGACTGCTCGGCGGCGGGGCGGGCGGCACGCTCGGCATCTGCGGCGCGATCATCGGCGTGCTGGCGGGCCTGGGCCGGGCGCGGCGCTTCGTGATGGCGCTGTGCTTCGCGTTCATCGGCCTCGGCGCCGTCGCGCTGGCGGTCGGCCTTGTCGCGGTCGCGCAGCGGCAGCCGTACCACGTCTACTACCCGCTGCTGCTGCTGGGCGGGCTGTCGGTGCTGATCCTCGGCTTCAACCTGCCGTCGCTGCGGCGACGTTACGAGCAAGCCGAGCTGCGTCAGATGACGGCGCAGGATGCGTAGCGATGGATCCCTTGACTGGGACGCGCCTATTTCGCCGCCCCGTGCGTGCGCGAAAGCATCGACGCGCTCGCCAAACGCCACTAGCCCCGCGAACCCATGAAGCATGCACTTCGCAGGGACGCGGGGCTAGTGGGCGCGGCGACGCCGCTTCGGCTACTTGCGGTGGCGGATGCGGGCGCGCATGCGGCGCTTCTTGCGACCGACCTTGCGACGACCACTACCCCGTCTTCGGCTGCCCATGTTCAGACTCCTGCGGCCAAATCCTTGTTCGCGTGATTCGATCCCATGTGGGAAGCAACTATTCTAGGAGCCGTCCCGCGAGAGGCAAGGAAACGGCGATTTGTTTCGCCGAGTGGACCGGCTCAAGGCGCCGGCTGGTAGCCCGCAGGTGGCGTCACCACCTCGAACGCCGAGCCGGGCACCTTGCGCAGATCGAGGTGCAGGTTGCCGATGCGCTGGTCGGGGGCGACCGACAGCGCCCAGTCGATGCCGTTGTCCGCGACGAGCATGCCGTAGCGCTGCAGCGCCCGCAGGATCGTCGTCACCTCCGGCGAGAAGCCTTCGATCTTGAAGTCCTTCTTCAAGCGGATGCGTTCGCCCATGCGCGGCAGGTTCTCGTCGGTGTGCGGGCTGGCGAAGTGCGTCGCCGGGTAGACGTAGGCGCGGCGCGACTTCACCACCGTCACGCGCAGCGCGTGGTCGATGACGCCGCGCTTCAATTCGTCGTAGCGGACGATCGACGGGAAGATCGGCAGGCCGGCGGCGTCGGACGAGGTCCAGCCGTCGGGGCGCAGCTTGTTCGACTTCAGGTCGAAGAACGCCGCCGCCGAGGCCTGCCAGCCCGTGTCGGTCTTCTTCATCTGGTAGAACTCGACCAGCGTGCGGCTGACCGGGTCGACGACGATGGCGTGGCGGTCGCCCTCCTCCTTGGCCGTGTCGCGCTGCACCTGCTCCAGGGTGAAGTTCTTGAGCTTCGGCGTCGTCTTGTAGTGGGAAGGCCAGCCTTCGATGGGCACGATGTCCGGCACCGGGTACGGGCCGGGGTCCGACTCCTCGGGGTAGCCGACCAGCTTCACGTCGATCTTCTTCTGGCCCGGCGGGACCAGCACGAAGGCCATGTCGGGCTGGTAGCGGAGCGGCTTCTTCGCCCCGATCGATGCGATGATGTTGTCCGAGTTCGGGTGCAGCGGCCAGTCTTCGACCAGCAGATTCCACGGGTTGTCGGCGGGGAAGATTTCGAGGGCGGAGCAGATCGCGTCGGCTTCCGGGGTGTCGAACATGATCGGCCCGTCGATGCTCGGCATCTTGGACGCCTTGATGCGCTGGAGCCGGGCGGGGTCGCCGCTGACCTTCGTTTTGGGCGGGTTCGCAGGCGCTCCGCCAACGCCGCCACCGATGGAGAAGGGGGTGACGGTGAGATCGACATCAAGGGCGCCGATCTTGCCTTTGACGTGGTAGCCGACGAGCGGGCCGTTGCCACCGCCTCCTGTCACTGGAACGCCGGCGGGCGGGGTTGTCGCAGCGCCCCCCTCGAACCAGAAGTCGCTGAAAACCAGCGACAGGGCGGGCGATTCCGTTTCTTTGGAGACGTACCAGCGCAGGACGTTGGCGAGGTCGGGAGCGGAGCCGTTCGAGTTGGCCATGCTGGCGAGCGGCAGGCGGATCTCGTTCTTGCCTGGCTTGAGGATTGTTTCAATGTCGACGCGGGTGGGGTAGTCCTTGGACTGCTTGTGCCG
>JAYSSW010000098.1:0-10572 GCA_043720335.1 Planctomycetia bacterium | reverse complement strand
GCGTCCTCAGCCTCGCCGCCGGCGTCCTCATCATCACCGGCGGCATCGACCTGTCGATGGGGTCGGTCGTCGGCCTCAGCGCCACCGTCTTCTCGCTGCTGCTGATGCGCTGGGACTGCCCGCTCGTGTTCGCCGTGCCGATCGTGCTGCTGCTCGGCGTCGCCATCGGGCTCTTCCACGGCCTGCTCGTCACCAAGGTGAAGGTGCAGGCGTTCATCGTCACCCTGTGCGGACTGTTCCTCTACCGCGGCGTCGCCCGCTGGATCGCCGACGACGCCGTGGTCGGCCTGCGCGACGACTTCCTCGACGTGCAGGCGTTCTGGAATGGCGCCTTCCTGGGCGCGTCGATCTACTTCTGGTTCCTGCTCGTCTTCCTCGCCGTCGCCGGCGTCTTCCTGCACGGCAGCGCCTACGGCCGCTACCTGTTCGCCATCGGCAGCAACGAGAAGGCCGCCCGCTACGCCGGCATCGCCGTCGACCGCTACAAGATCTTCGCCTACGTCCTGTCGTCCACCTTGGCGGCCCTGTTCGGCATGCTCTACGTCATGCGCACCAACTCCGTCGCCCCCTCCGAGACCGGCAACTTCATGGAGCTGTACGCCATCGCCGGCGCCGTCCTGGGCGGCTGCAGCCTGCGCGGCGGCGACGGCGGCGTCCTCGGCATCCTCGTCGGCACCTGCATCATGTGGCTCCTCCCCAACCTCACCAGCATGTGGCAGATCCCTTCCAGCCTCGAATACACCGTCATCGGCGCCGCGCTGCTGGTGGGCGCCGTGATGGACGAACTGCTGCGCTCCCGTGCGGCTCGCAGGGGCTGACGTGAAGAAGAGCTAACCGCAGAGACGCAGTGACGCAGAGGAAAAGGCAGAGAAAGACGAAGAGTGCAAGGAAGCCGCAGGCGCAGGAACCGCGACCGTCGCAAACGCGGCAGCTCCGCCGCTAGAAATCCGCCCCGCCCGGCTATAATGAAGTGTGGCCTACCTGCGAACTTCGCGCAACCCCTCCCAAGAGGCTGATGGATGAACGTCGAAACGCTCCACGAAACCTGCTGCCAGAACGGCAAGCACGACGAGCGGGCGGGCGCCGGCCAAGTCGACCTCGAACGCATCGCCGCAGCCGTGCGCGAGATCCTGCTGGCCGTCGGCGAGGATCCCGACCGCGACGGGCTGCTCGACACCCCCGACCGCGTCGCCCGCATGTACGCCGAGATCTTCTCCGGGCTGCACAAGGACCCGGCCAGCGTGCTGCAGAAGACCTTCGTCGAGAAGTACGACGAGATGGTGCTGGTCAAGGACATCACTTTCGACAGCATGTGCGAGCACCACTTGCTCCCCTTCTACGGCAAGGCGCACATCGCGTACCTGCCGAAGGGGCGCATCGTCGGCCTCAGCAAGCTCGCCCGCCTTGTCGAGATCCTGTCGCGCCGGCCGCAGGTGCAGGAACGCATGACCGAGAAGATCGCCGACCTCATCATGGAGGAAGTCGACGCGCGCGGCGTCGGCGTCGTGCTGGAAGCGGAGCACACCTGCATGTCGATGCGCGGCATCCGCAAGCCCGGCAGCCTGACCATCACCAGCGCGATGCGCGGGCAGTTCCGGGACAACGCAGCGACCCGCTCGGAGTTCATGTCGCTGATCCACGCTGGAAGGTGACATGATCGCCACGTTCTGCCTGCGGCTCGCCTTCGGCCTGCTCGCCACGCTGCCTTTCCTGCCCGCGCGCATCGTGCCGCCGCGCTTCTTCCGCGTCCACTTCCTCACCGCGCTGGGGCTGCTCGTCGTCGCCGGCTTCTTCCTGCGCGAGCAGGCCGACACGCTTTTCTGGGCGACGGCCGGCGTCGCCGCGCTGCTGGCGTTCGCCGGATCGTTCGTCTGGCATCTCGACAACGCACCCGGCGGCAGGCTGTTCAACTTCGTCGCGCCGCTCGCGTTTCTCGCCTGCCTCGTCGAAAGCAGCATGCTCGGCAGCGCTCCCAACTACGCCCGCATCGCCGACGACGTCGCCTCGGCGGCGGTCCTCGGCAGCTCGGTCACCGCCATGCTGATGGGGCACTCGTATCTGATCGTGCCAAGCATGTCGATGTCGCCCCTGATGCGGCTGTTCGGGCTGCTCGGCGCGGCGCTGCTGGTGCGGATCGCCCTGGCCTGCCTCGGCCTTTGGTGGTGGACACGCCGCCCCGACGCGGGTAGTTTGGAACGGGAGACCGCGCTGTGGCTCGCCGCCCGCTGGGCGCTCGGCATCGTCGGCCCGATCGTGCTCGGCTGGATGGCCTGGGAGACCGCCCGCATCCGCTCCACCCAGTCGGCCACCGGCATCCTCTACGTCGTCGTCATCGTCTGCTTCCTCGGCGAGCTGACCAGCCAGCTCCTCTGGGAGAAAACCGGCTTCCTGCTCTGAAAGGACGCGACTTGCACGTCGTCTTCGCCTGCCCTGCCTGCGACCAGCCCGCCCGGCTCGACGCCTCCATCCCCAGCGACTGGCAGTGCGCGCACTGTGAGCACCGCCAGCACGTCCCCGCCTGCGACCCGGCGCTGCCGTCCTGCTGCGTGTGCGGCTGTCACGAGCTGTACCGCAAGAAGGACTTCCCGCACACGCTCGGCATGACGATTTTGATCGCCGCCTTCGCCGCCTCGGTCGTCACCTACGCGCGCTACGAGCCGTGGCTGACCTGGACGATCCTGATCGGCACGGCCGCCTTCGACATCGCGCTCTACTGCTTCGTCGGCGACGCCTTCGTCTGCTACCGCTGCCAGGCCCATTTCAAGGGCTTCCCGAAGACGGTCCCGCACGGCCCGTTCGAGCTGACGACCGGCGAGCGCTACCGCCAGGAACTGCTGCGCAAGCAGCGCAGCTGCGGCGCCCCGGCGAACCCGCCTCCGCCGGGGGCATAGACTTCGCAAGCCCCAGGATGAGCGAAGCGATTCCTGGGGGTTCGACCCCCACCCTTTCGCGTTGCTCCAGGGTGGGGCTTGATGACTCCTGAAAATTGGACGGGGCGATCCGCACCTCGAAAGGGCATGCTCTGTGGACCCTCAGCAACGCGGGCGGCTCCGCGACGACCTGCGCGGCTTCTTCAAGGGGGAGATCCGCTTCGACGATCTTGCGCGCTCCCTCTACAGCACCGACGCCAGCATCTTCCAGATCACGCCCGCCGGCGTCGTGTCGCCGCGCGACGAGGACGACGTGCGCGCCCTGGTGCGCTACGCCCACGAGAACGCGATCCCGCTGATCGCGCGCGGCGCGGGGACGGGGCTGGCAGGCGAATCGCTGGGGGCGGGGCTGGTCGTCGACCTGAGCCGCAACTTCCGCGACATCGTGCAGGTCGGCGCCGACACCGTCCGCGTGCAGCCCGGCGTCGTCCACGCGCGGCTGAACGCCCGGCTCGCGGAGGAAGGCCGACGCTTCGCCCCGGACACCGGCAGCACCCAGGCCTGCACCCTCGGCGGCATGCTCGCCAACAACTCGTCCGGCGCCACCGCGATCCGCCACGGCACGACGCGCGACCACGTCGAGTCGCTGCGCGTCGTGCTCGACAACGGCGATGTGGCCGACGCGGTTCGCGAGCCGTACCTCCACGACCCCGACAAGACGCCGACGCGGTTCGACGAGATCCGCACCGCGCTGTCGCAGCTTCTCGACGAGAATCAGCTCCTGATCACGGCCCATCAGCCGTTCACGCGGTTCAACCGCTGCGGCTACACGCTCGACCGCGTGCTGCACGCCGGCTTCCTCGACCTGCCCCGGCTGCTCGTCGGTTCCGAAGGGACGCTCGGCGTCTTGACCGAAGCGACCCTGCGGACCATCCCGCTGCCCGGCGGCAAGTCGCTCGTCCTGCTCGGCTTCGCCGCGATGGAAGCCGCCTTCGCTGCGGTTCCGGGCATTGTCGCGACCGGCCCCGCCGCCTGCGAGATGCTCGACCGCCGGCTCCTCAGCCTCGCGAAAGGGAGCGAGACCAACCGCGCCGCGGCGATGATCCCCAGCAGCGTCGAAGCGGTGCTGCTCGTCGTTTTCGAGGGAATGACGGGCGCCCAGGCGGAGATCGCCGCCCGCAACCTCGTGCAGATGCACCAGGCTGATCGCGCGGTCATCGTGCTCGAAACGGTCGCCAACGACCCGGCCTCGTTCGAGGAGATCTGGCGGCTGCGCGAAGCGGCGCTGCCCAGCCTGTTCGGCGTCCAGGGCGGCGCGCAGGCGGTGCCGCTCGTCGAGGACGTCGGCGTGCCGGTCGAGCTGCTGGCCGACTTCATGCGCCGCCTCCAGGAGATCCTGCACGAACACGAGACGACCGCGTCGTTCCTGGTCCACGCCGGCGCGGGACAGGTCCACACGCGGCCCTTCATCGATCTGCAACAACCGGAGCAGGTGTCGAAGCTGTGGGGCCTGGCGGAGAAGATCCATTCGCTCGCTCTTGACATGGGGGGCACGGTCAGCAGCCAGCACGGCACGGGCCTGGCGCGCGGGCCGTGGGTCGCCCGGCAGACGGGGGCGGCGTACCCGGTGCATCGCCAGGTCAAGGCGATCTTCGACCCGCTGAACCTGTTCAACCCCGGCAAGATCGTCGATCCCGAAGCCGACCTGGCGACGCGCACGCTGCGCGGCTTCGCCAAGCCGCAGGAGCCGGCAGCGACAACGGCGCTGCAGTGGAAGCCGCTGGAGCTGCAGCTCGAAAGCAACCACTGCAACGGCTGCGGCCAGTGCCGGACCGAAGATCCCGCCGAGCGGATGTGCCCGATCTTCCGCGGCACGCACCACGAAGCCGCCACGCCGCGCGCCAAGGCGAACCTGCTGCGCAGTCTCCTGGATGGCGGCGAAGGCAACCCGCCGGTGTCGGCGGAGGCGGTGCGCGACGTGGCCGACCTGTGCGTCAACTGCCGCATGTGCGCCACGGAGTGCCCCGCGCGTGTCAACATCCCGAAGCTGATGCTGGAGGCGAAGGCCGCCAACGTCGCCGCCCACGGCCTGTCGCGTTCCGACTGGTTCTTCGCCCGCCTGCCGTCGCTGGCGCGGCTGGGGCAGAGCGCGGCGTTCGTGACGAACGCAGCCATGCGAAGCCGCATGTTCCGCTGGATTCTGGAGAAGACCGTCGGCCTGTCGGCGCGGCGGAAGCTGCCTCGCCTGGCGTCGAAGTCGTTTCTGTCGCTCGCCCACAAGCGCGGCTGGACTCAACTCCCTGCGGATCGCGACAAACTGATCGTCTATTTCGTCGACTGGTACGCCAACTACGTCGATCCGCAGCTCGGCGAAGCGACGGTGCGCGTGCTGCAGCACCACGGCTACCACGTCTTCGTTCCCCCCGACCAGCTCGCCAGCGGCATCGAAGCGCTCGCCCTCGGCGACGCTGACACCGCGAGGGAGATCGCCCAGCGCAACGTGCGCGTGCTAGCCGACCTGGCCCGGCAGGAAGTGCCGATCGTCTGCACCGAGCCGGGCGCGGTGTTGATGTTGACGCAGGACTATTTGAGCCTGCTCGACGATGAGGACGCCCGCGCCATCGCCCGGCAGACGGTCGAGCTGACCGCGTTCCTGGGCGAACTCCACCGCCTCGGCAAGCTCGACACGCGGCTGCGCCCGATGAACGCCGGCGTCGGCCATCATGTCCCCTGCCACGTCAAGGCGACGCAGCCCGCGCCGTGGGGGCCGCGCCTGCTCGGACTGATCCCCGACCTGCGCGTCCACACCATCGACGTGAGCTGCTCCGGCATGGCCGGCACGTTCGGCCTGCAGCGCGGCAACGTCGCGGTGTCGCTCGCGGCGGGGGCGCCGATGATCGAAGTAATGCGCGAGGCTCGCGTGCTGCACGGTTCGACGGAGTGCAGCAGCTGCCGGCTGCAGATCGAGGACGCGGCGGGCAAGCCGACGCTGCACCCGGTGCAGTACCTCGCGCTCGCCTACGGCCTGATGCCGGAGCTGCAGCAGCGCTTGAAATAAGGGCGAACGGCCTGCGTAAGCTGGCCGGTGGAACCTCGCGACGATAGGAACGTTCAACCAGCCAGCTTACGCAGGCCGTTCACTGAAGAGAGAACGCCATGATCGTGCGGTTTTTCGCCCGTGCCAAAGACCTCGCCGGGGTCGAGTCGTTGACGCTCGCCGATTCGCCCGGCAACGTGGGCGAGCTGCGCCGCTTGCTGGCGGAGCGGCTGCCCGACCTGGCGCCGTTGCTCGCGAAGTCGGCCCTTGCGGTCAACAACGAGTTCGCCGACGACGACACGCCGATCCCGCCCGACGCCGAGATCGCGGTGCTTCCCCCGGTCAGTGGCGGCATACACTAAAAGGAATGGCTGTCCCGCCGCCGAGGTGCCGATGATCCGTCTCACCCGCGATTTGATCGACCATGCCGCCCTCACCGAACAGGTGCGGCGCGGCCATTGCGGCGCCGTCGTGACGTTCCTTGGCACTGTCCGCGACCTGACCGGCGACCGCGTCACCGTCGCCCTCGACTACGAGGGCTACCCCGGCATGGCCGAGAGGAAGCTTGCCGAGATCGAAGCCGAGACGCGCGCGCGCTGGCCGGTCGGCGAGATCGTCCTCGAACATCGCCTGGGCCGGCTGGAGGTCGGCGACATCAGCGTCGCCGTCGCCGTGAGCTGCCCGCACCGCGCGCAAGCCTTTGAAGCGTGCCGGCACGCCATCGATCGGCTCAAGGAGCTGGTGCCGATCTGGAAGAAGGAGAACTGGGCCGACGGCAGCACCGAATGGGTCCACCCGGGGGCGTGAACGCGATGCACACGACGCAGCCGAGCAAGCCGTGCCGCCAGCGCTGGACCGTCGAGGAGTACGAACGCCTCGCCGAGCAGGGTTTCTTCGCGAATCGCCGGGTCGAGCTGGTGATGGGGGAGATCGTCCAGATGCCTGCGATGCGCAACGAACACGCGGTGTCGCTGGGCCTGGTTCATGCCACGCTGGCGGCGGCGTTCGGCCCTGGACATTGGGTCCGCATGCAGATGCCGTTGCGGCTCGGTCGCCGGTCGATGCCTGAACCCGACGCAGCCGTCGTCACGGGGCAGCCGCGCGACTTTCAAACGCATCCGACGACTGCTCTGCTCGTCGTTGAGATCAGCGACACGTCGCTCGCCTACGACCGCAATCGCAAGGCGGCGATGGTCGCGGCTGCGAACATCCCCGAGTACTGGATCGTGAACCTGGCCCATCGCCAGCTCGAAGTTTTCCGCACGCCGACCGCGCACCCGACCCGCAAGCGTCGCTCGCGCTACCACAATGTGACGATGTTCGACCCGACCCAGAGCGCCATACCGCTCGCCCTGCCCGGCGCTGCCGTGAAGGTCGCCGACCTGCTCCCCTGACGGAAACGATCTTCGCCATGAACCAGCCCCCCCTGATCGACACGTTCGGCCGCCGGCACAACAACCTCCGCATCAGCGTGACGGACCGCTGCAACCTGCGCTGCACCTACTGCATGCCCGAAGAAGTCGTCTTCATGGACAAGGGCGAACTGCTCACCTTCGAGGAGATCGCCCAGTTCGTCCGCGTCGTCGCCCCGCTCGGCATCGACAAGATCCGCCTCACCGGCGGCGAACCGCTCATGCGCCGCGACCTGCCCCGCCTCGTCGCCATGATCTGCGCCATCCCCGGCATCCGCGACGTGGGGCTGACCACCAACGGCATCCTCCTCGCCGATCAGGCGCAGGCCCTTTTCGACGCGGGCATGCGGCGCATCAACGTCAGCCTCGACGCGCTCGACCCGGCCCGCTTCCGCGAACTGACGCGCCGCGACGGCCTCGACCGCGTCCTCGACGGCATCCAGGCCGCCAAGCGGGTCGGCTTCGACCCGGTGAAGGTGAACGCCGTCAGCATCCGCGGCGTGACGGAGCCGGAGGTGCTGCCGCTGGCCCGCTACGCCCGGCAGCACGGCCTGGAGATGCGCTTCATCGAGTACATGCCGATTGGCGCCGACGTGTGGGAGCGCGACAAGGTCTTTTTCGCCCACGAGATCCTTGAGCTGATCGAGCAGAACATCGGCCCGCTCGTTCCCGCGAAGGACTACGACCCGAAGGCTCCCGCGATGGAGTTCGAGTACGTCGACGGCGGCGGGCGGGTCGGCATGATCGCTTCGGTGTCGCGTCCGTTCTGCATGAGCTGCAACCGCGTGCGCATCACCGCCGAGGGGAAGCTGCGGAACTGCCTGTTCGCCAACGACGAGATCGACCTGAAGCCGATGCTGCGTGGCGGCGCGTCGAGCGACGAGATTGCCGCAGCGGTGAGGCGCAGCATCGCGGCGAAGAACGAAGGTCACGAGATCAACACCGCCCGGTTCATCAAGCCGCTGCGGACGATGCACACGATCGGGGGGTGATTCTGCACGCATGTCCACTGTCCTGGCTTGCCAGGAAAACGTGCGGCGCGCGGGAAAAACTTGGCGCAGAAGTCGAGTTTTGCAGCTGCGAGGCGAAGGAGTTCTTGTTTAGGAAACCAGAAAAGACAACTTCCCGATTTGAGGGAGTACGCTTGCTCCCCTCTCCCCCTTACGGGGAGAGGGGTCGGGGTGAGGGGTTTTCCCACGACCAACGACCGCATCCCTCGCGGAACAAGGTTCCGGTCGGGAACTCCAAGATCCCTGACGTGGGATGACCCCTCACCCTCGGTCCCTCTCCCCGTAAGGGGGAGAGGGATGCCCGTCTCCGCCACCATTTTGGGAAGTTGTTTTTTCATCGTTCCGAAGCATGCGCAACGGCGTCGAACATAGACCCGGTTGTCGCATGCGATCCGCCTAAGTGCAACGGCTTTCCGCGCGCCGCTTCCGCGTGTGCAGAGACGCGGCCGGGGCATGGATCGTGCCCCGCGACCCGATCCCCGCAAACGGGGCTACACCGTCGCCGTGGCTGGTCGGCTCAGCACCAGGCCGCGCTGGCTCATCTGGATGAGGCGCGGGACAAGGCGGGTCCAGCCCGTCTCGAACTCGCTCCACGGCATCGCGCCCCCGTTGGTCAGGTGAACCTGCTCGGCGTCGTAGCCGTAGGCGACCATCCAGTGCCCGCCGGGGAGGTCGAATCCCAGGAACGCTCCGGCCGACACGCCGAGCATGACGATGACGGGATGCTGCCGGGCCAGGGCGGCGCACAGCTCGTCGCGGCCGGCAACCTCGTCGGCGGCGAAGCCGAACGAGCGGGCGATGCGTTCGACGCGGCGCCGGCTGCTGCCGAAGTAGCCGCCGACCTGATCGGGGGGATGCTCCGTTTCCAGCCGCTGCATCACCTGCGCCGCCGTGGCGACGTCGGCCTCGAACGCGCCGAGGTGGGTGAGGCATGTCGCGGCGGCAGCCTGGCCGCAGTTCCAGCGGCACAGCTGCCCGTCGGCGTTGACGTACTCGAAGATGCCGTCCAGCCCGCAGTAGTCGGCCGATTTCGCGGTGTCGTTGCGCAGGAAGCCCGCCATCATTCGCTCCGTGGGACGCGAGGAGATCCGCAGCCGCATTCTACGCGGAGCGGGCGGCGATCAACCGCATTCCAAGGAAAGCCCAGGGACAGCGGTCCCTGGGTAGCATACCCAGGGACCGCTGTCCCTGGGCTTTCGACGCTTTCATTTTCTCCGACGTGGGAGTCGATTGCAACCGGAACCCGTTGGCCTCACGCCTTCATCGCGGCGAGCGGCTTGCGGGGCTTCGCTGGCCGTTCGATCCAGGGCGGCAGGCCGTCGTTGTCGTGCAGCAGGGCGGCGTACTCCGCCAGCGACTCGACGATCAGGTCGGGGCGGTAGGTGTAGCGCGGCAGGTCGGCCCGGCGCGTGCCGCCGCTCAACACCAGCACCGACGGATAGCCGAGCTGGACGGCGCCGAGGATGTTTTGCCGCGCGGAGTTTAGCCGCGACGCGCAGCGGAGCGCGGGAACCGCGCGACGATGTTGGATCGTGCCCTCGCGTGGAATGTGGGCGCCACGCGACGCCCGCCATTGGAACCGTCGCGTGGTTCCCGCGCTCCGCTGCGCGTCGCGGCTAAACGGGGCGTCGCCAACGGCGAACAGCCCGCGGGCGGACTTCGACGAACCATACGGTTGCGTCGAGGTTCCGCCAGCGGGCCTGGGGGCGGCTGGAAGCGGCGCCGCGCTAGAAGACGAAGGCGATGCCGAGGTTCAAACCGTGGATGAAGCGGTTGGTGTTGGCCTCGAAGCGGGGGTCGATGGTGCCGGCGTTGAAGTCGATGGGTCGGCGCGAGCTGTAGGTGTTGAACAGGCCCATGGCGTTGTAGCCCATCTGGACCTGGATGCCTTCCCAGGGGTACCACCAGAGGTTGAGCTTGCCGTCGAGGCCGGGGACCAGCGAGGTCAGGCGGCGGTCGCGTCCGACGACGGGTCCGGCCAGGATGTCGATGGCGTACTCGGCGCGGGTGTTGACGATGTCGACGGCGAGGCTGGCGGCGACGTCGAGGCTGACGGCGAAGCCGCCGAGGGGCGTTTTGCCGAGCCACCAGTCGTGCCCGGTGCCGCAGTAGGCGCCGTAGAGCTTGTTGGTGACGACGTTGGAGTAGATGGCGGTGTTCTCCGGGGCGATGTCGCCGGTGATGTCGCCGGAGGTGGTGATCCAGCGGAAGCGCTCGGTGATGACGGTGACGCGCGGTCCGAA
>JAYSSW010000097.1:0-10587 GCA_043720335.1 Planctomycetia bacterium | reverse complement strand
TGCGGCACACCGTGTCGTACACCGGCTCGCACCAGGCTTTCTGGCACACCGTCTGGTACACCGGCGGGCACCACACGCGGACATGGCCGGGGGCACAGTAGGGGTCGTTCGCCTTCGCCTGGCTCGCACCCGCCGTCAGGCTGGCCAGGATCGCCGCGATTCCGCTCAGTTTCAGGACGTTGCTGGACATGACAGGTTTCCTTCGTTTGCTTGTTGTTTCGTTTCCACCCTTCGTGCCCAAGGAACGCGCCAGCAAGCGAACCTTGCGCGGAGGAAAACGGCCCGCACAGCCAGCCGCAGCGAGGGCCGGTCAGGGCAGGTTGCCCGGGGCGTAGGCGACGCCGCTGCGGCCGACGACCACGCCGTCGATGCGCTGCTGCACCGACGGGTGGACCGTGATCCCCTTCGTCGGGAAGACGCGAGGCGCCATCTTCTGCCCGAACCACTGCTCCCTGTGGTCCGGCCCGTCGAAGCGGGGCTTGCAGGAAACGATCGGGTCGCTCAGCCGAACCCCGACCCCGCGCAGCTGCTCGACCATCCATTCCAGAGCGAGGTCGGACAGGCCGCTCTCGGCCTGCGGGTAGCCGCCCCCCACGTCCGAATGCACGCCGGCGAACAGGACCTGCTTGACGTTCTCCCGTTCGTCCCACAGCGTCGGCTGGAAGTCGCCGCGCTGCTCGTCGAGCGACACGGCGTGGAAGCCGAACTCCACCTGGCTGCTCAGCGCGGTGTTCGTGAAGCGGAACGGGTCGTAGCGCGAGCCCTCGAAGTAGATCGGGATGCCGAGCGCACCGACGGTGTCCCAGACCGCGACGGCCTTGACCTGGTCCACGGCGACCATGGTCGGCTCCGGCTCGCCCTCTTCGCGTTTCAGGAAGCGGGGCAGCTTGCGCATCAGGTTCGCGAGCTTGTTCCTGGTGTCGAGCAGGAGCGGATGCCTGCCGCCGTCGGCACCGTCGCGGTAGCGGTACCAGACTTTGCCGCCCATCTCGTACGCCTTCTCCTGGTCGTACCGGCCGGCGGCGTCGTGGAACGAAACCGGATCGAGCAGCCCCTGCGAGACGACCATGCCGGCTAGCGCCCGCGCGGTGTAGGCGCCGCGGCTGAAGCCGACGATGACGAGGGCGTCGCCCGCCTGGTAGTGGCGCGACAGGAAGGTGTAGCCTCGCACGATGCGCTTGATGACGCCCGACCCGACGGCGCCGCTGAACATGCGGTTGATGCGGTTCTCGGCGTTGCCGACGCCGTGGAGGTACTTGGCGACCTGGACGAGCGTGCCGCTTTCGTCGGCGAGTTCCTTCTCCTGCTCGACGGCGGTGGGCGCGGTTCCCTCGGCGAGGTCGCCCTGGAGTGCGCGGAACAGCTTGAAGACGTTGGTGGCGGCGGCTTCCTCGCCGTCCACGTCATCGACGGGGCCGTTGTAGGTGCCGTCGGCGCAGAACACGATCGTCTTGGACATGGGGGGCCTTTCCATAGGGGATGAGGGAACGCCGCTGCAACGGACTTCGCGCGAAGGAAAGCAGGAAAAACATCTTCCGATTTGAGGAAGAACGCTTGCTCCCCTCTCCCCCTTACGGGGAGAGGGGTCGGGGGTGAGGGGTTTTCCCACGACCAACGACCGCATCCCTCGCGGAACAAGGTTCAGATTGAGAATTCAATGAACCCTGACGTGGGATGACCCCTCACCCTCGGTCCCTCTCCCCGTAAGGGGGAGAGGGATGCTCATCTCTCCCGCCATTTCGGGAAGTTGTTTTTTCCGATTTCCTTAGCGGAATGGCGTGAGATCGTGTTCCACTCGCTTCTCCCGCCAGATTCCGCGAAGTTCCGCGTGAAATCCGCGCCCAGGCCGTTGCCTCGACGACGCGCGGCTTATAATGGATTGCTTCCCCCCATTCCGCGCGATCACCCCCCCCTTTTCTCACGAGAGAACCTCCATGACGACCTTCACGGGCCGTTGGCTGACCACGTTCGGACCGATGGACCTGACCCAGGACGGCGAACACGTCCACGGCGTCTACCATTCGCAGGGCGTCCCCTGCACCATCGAAGGCACGATCACGGGCAGCAGGCTCGCCTTCACCTACCAGGAGCCGGTCGAGCAGGGCGAAGGCTGGTTCGAGCTGCTTCGCCACGGCGCCTTCCAGGGGCAGTACCAGCCCGACGGCGCCGCCCGCGCGTTCGACTGGTCCGGCGGCCGTGAATGGGACGGGGTCTGGGACACGTCGTTCGGCCGCATGAGGCTCGTGCAGGAAGCCGACCGCGTCCACGGCTTCTACGAAGGAGGCGGGCATTCGCGCGTCGAGGGGCGGTTGGAAGGCGAGCGCTTCGTCTTCCGCTACCAGGAGCCGAAAGCCGCCGGCGACGCCTGGTTCGAGATGTCGCCCGACGCGCAGGGGTTCGCCGGCAGCTGGAAGCCGGACGGCACGCCCGCCTGGGGAACGTGGACCGGCACGCGCCTCAAGCCGACGCCGGGCCTCACCTGGCTGGTCGCCATCGAAGCGCACTGGCAGCGCTCGCTCTCCGAACGCGAGTACTCCTACGGGCGCATGCTGCGCGAGGTGTTCGCGCGGCTGTCGAACGTCGTGGTGAGGCAGCGCTTCTTCAACGACGAGGCGAGCCTGGAGCACTGGTGCCGCGAGGTGATGTACTTCGCCGAGCCGGCCATCGTGCTGATCGCCAGCCACGGCAGCCCGGAAGGCGTGACCGTGCACGGCCAAACGATCAACACGAAACTGGTCGTCGATTCGCTCCGCGAGGCGAGCAACATCAAGCTGCTCCACTTCTCGTCGTGCCTCGTGATGAAGGAGGACAACGACGGCGACTTCGCGCGCCGCATCCAGAAGCAGACGCCGTTCCCGATCTCCGGCTACACCACCAGTGTCGATTGGGGCGGCAGCGCGATCATCGAGTTCAACTACCTCGACATGATGCTGGCGAAAGGGATGTCGGCCGAGGACGCCGCGTCGCTGCTGCCGAAGCTGGTCGCCTACGCCGGCGATGAGCGTCCCGACAGCTCGCCGTACCCCGCGGCAGGCTTCCGCTTCTTCGGGGCGAACACGCAGGTGCAGGAAGCGCCGCGCCCGGCGCCGGTGTATGTTTAGGAAAGCAGGAAAAACAACTTCCCGATTTGAAGAAGAACGCTTGCTCCCCTCTCCCCCTTACGGGGAGAGGGGTTGGGGGTGAGGGGTTTTCCCACGTCAGGGATCGTTGAAACATCGGTAGCCCGGCGAACGGCCTGCGTAAGCGGGTTGGTCTAGACTTGCAACGGTTTGATAGTTCCACCAGCCAGCTTACGCAGGCCGTTCGCCTAACCTCATCAGGGATCGGGTTTCATTCACTTTCTCGTACTTCCGACGTGGGAGAACCCCTCACCCTCGGTCCCTCTCCCCGTAACGGGGAGAGGGATGCTCATCTCTCCATCCATTTGAGGAAGTTGTTTTTTCATGGTTCTTGAACGGAATCGGCCTCACGGCTTGCGTTTCTTGTAGATCTCGCTGGCCTGCTTCAAGATCTGCTGCTCGGCTTCGGAGAGGCTGGCCTGGCCGTGCCGGGCGATCTTCTCCAGCACCGCGTCGAGCTTCGCTTCGAGGTGCTCGTCGACCTTGTGCGCGGCCGACTTCGCCGCCGCCACGGGGACCGGCTGCTTCGCGGGCAAGGACGGCTGCACCGGATCCGGCTCCTCCTCGTGGAAGGCCGTGCGCGTCTTCGCCTGCTCGCGGCGCCTGCGCGAGAACATCGACAGGCCGCTGCTCAGATGGAGATGCAATTGGAAGTACGCGACGGCGAAGCCGAGAGCGCCGACGTAGACGAACACGCTCCAGCCCGACTTGAGCCGCCAGGGAAACAGCACGGAGTCGAAGGCGAGGCCGACGCCGATGACGGCGAGCATCAGCACGCGGTTGTTCAGATGGAACCCGCAGTAAAGAGCCACGGCGGAAGCGGCCCCGGTCGCCCCCACGAAGCTGATGGGAACCGGCGTGAACAGGCCGGCGAGGAAGAACGCCAGCCCGCCGCTGACCACCGCCGCGAGGTAGAAGAGCAGGAACTCGCGGCTGCCCATGTGTTCCTCGACGGCGCCGCCGAACCACCAGAGCAGCATGACGCTGAAGAGGATGTGCAGCGCGGCGTTCGTCTGGTTGGAGTGCAGGAAGGCGTAGGTCAGCAGCCGCCAGACCTGTCCGTGCTTGACCGCCTCGACATCGAGTGAGAAATGGGCGGTGATCCAGTCGTCCTGGTCCAAACCGAACATGTCGAGCATGCCTTGAAACTGCGGGGGCATCCCCTGGTTCTGCTCGTTGCGCCGCTGGGCCGACATGGCGACATGCTGGGCTCCGTAGCCGATCACGATGAGGGCGATCAGGCAGCGGCACACGAGGCCGGAGGGGAGGAACTCCGCAAAGAAGCTCGGGGGCGCGGAGCGCATGTAGTCGCGGTCTTGGTACCCCATGTCGACCTCGTGGGTGGGCAGCTTCTCCTTCACCGTTTTACCACATCCCCCAGCCCGCCGAACAGTCCCCGCCGGAAAAATCGCGACATGAGCCGCAGCGAAAGCCCAGGGACAGCCGTCCCTGGGGAGTTTCGCAGGAAGTTCACTTCTTCGCCACGATACGCCTCAACGTGAGATGCATCGCGCCCTCTGCGCCGAAGCTTTCGGGGCGTGGGTCGTCGGGGCGGTCTCTGAAGCTCAGTTTCAACTCGTCCCCTTTCAGCTCGTAGATGCCCGCGAAGAGCTTGCCCTTCTCGTTGTCCGGGCCGTCGCGCGGCGTGAGGTCGAAGTGGGCAGGCTTCTTCGAGGGGTCGAGCTTGTAGTCGCAGGGCGCTCGCGTGGTGAGCGTGTCCCCCTCGAAGATGAACCTCCCCTTCTTCATCTTCTCCACTTCCTTTTCGCCCAGCTCCTGGTCGCCGCGCACCGCCTTGGCCACCTGCCATTCGCCCTGGAGGCGCTCCTTGTCGGTCTTGGCCTGGGCGGCGGCAGGCTGGGCGATGAGTTGCGTGAGGGCCGCCACGCCCGCGCCGAGGCAGACGAGCAGCGCGACCGCGACGATCAGCATCGATTTCAGTTTCGCGTACTTCATGGCTTGCAGAACTCCTTGGGTGAGGGAAGCGACGGCGGGCGAGGTAGCGCCGTGGGCCGCCGCGTGAACGGTGGACGCGACGAGCGACGGCGGAACGTCCGCCGACGCCTGCGAGGCCAGTCCCATCGCGAGCGCGACGGCGCCGACGACCACGCCGCGCCGCAGCAGTTGCTTCCGCAACAACTCGCGCCCGCGCGCCAGCCGGCTCGACAGCGTCCCTTCCGGGATGCCAAGCTGCTCGGCCGCCTCGCTGCGGCCGACGCCCTGCAGGTCGCACAGCACGATCGGATCGCGGTGCTTGGCGGGCAGCCCTTCGAGCAGGTCGTCGATCAGGCCGAGCCAGTCGGGCGACGGCGTCTCGGCTCGGGCGGCCGGTTCGGGCATGGCGGTCCCCGTTCGCTCGCGGGTTCGGCGGCGCTGGCGCAGCGCGAGCGCCTTGCGGGCCGTCCGCAGGGCGACCGTGTACAGCCAAGGCCCCAGAAGCTGACGATGGGAAATGTCGCCGACTTTCCGCGCCAGCACGAGGAACACCGCCTGGAACGCGTCGTCAATGTCAGGCGATCTTCCCAGCACGCGCACGCAAGTCGCCCTTACCATCGGCCCGTGCCGCTCGACCAGCTCGGCGAAGGCGGCTTCGTCGCGCTGCTGGGCGAATCGTTCGAGCAGGGTCGCGTCGGGCAGTTCCATGATCGTGTCCATGCCATGCTCCGCGTCGGATCGGCCTCGCACGAAAGGAAAGTGCCCCGCCGACCCGCCGCGCGTCCGTCGAAGCGGAAAAAAAAACCAGGGACGGCCGTCCCTGGGCTTTTGCTCGATGATGCTGTGATCCCGAAGATCGTTGCAGATTCCACCAGCCCGCTTACGCAGGCCGTTCGCCTGAATGTATAGATGAATGCGCCACCAGCAAAGTTTGCATGGGTCGCAAGACGCCTCGGTGGCCCATTCCTTTTTTTCGATCAGGCGAACGGCCTGCGTAAGCGGGCTGGTGGAATTTGCGAAAACCACGAACCAAAGCACCTGCTTCGTGGATCAAATCGGCGCCGCGTAGTAGTACACCGACGCCCCGTCGAGCAGCGCGAACTCCGGCCCCGGCGGCAGGCCGCTGTCGCGGTGCGGCAGCAGTTGCAGCAGTTCGCGCTCCTGCAAACGGCGCAGGCCCTGGTGGAAATCCTTCACCGTCAGCTCGGCGTGCTGATTGCGCACGCTGGAGAACAACTCGCCGAGCGAGCAAAGCCCCGGCAGCCCCGCCGGGCCGCGCTGGCCGAGATAGCTCAAAGCGTAGGGCGCCCAGGCGACGGCAGGCTCGGCTTCCGTCGCGTGCCCTTCGTCGAAGCGGTCCAGCGTCTCGGCGACGCGCGTGGCGAGCTGGTCGAGATGCTGGCGGACCTGCGCCACTTCAGCCAGGAACTGCTGCTGCATCTCGTCGAGGCGTTGCTTCATCGCGTCGAGCCATGCGGGCATGCCGGACTTCTGCAGCGCCAGCATCTCGCGCAGATCCTGAAGCGCACGGGCTGGCGATTCCTGCTGCAGTAGAAACTCGCGTCCCTTCGGCGTGACGCGGACCCACTCCAGGGTCGTCTTGCCGCGCGCTTCGATGCGGACGATTTCGAGCAGCCCGTCGCGCACGGCGTCGGTGGCGACCTGGGCGTGCAGGTGCGTGCGCTGGGCGAAGAGTCCGGGGAGCTTGCCGCTGCGGTAGAGCCGGATCTCGCCGCTCTGCACGGCGCCGGTCTTCAGGGCTTCGAGCAGCAGCCAACGGCGCTGGTCCATGGCGTCCTTCCGTGGTTCGGTGGCCAGGGTTCGGCGTGCAGTGTACAGTGTCCTTGGCCGGCAACGCAAGGCGAACGAAGGACGCAGCAGCGGACGTTGTTGCTTATCAAGCCCGCCGTCGCTAGACGGCGGGGTGGCCCTTGCAACGCTTTGTCCCCGCACCGCGACCTCGAAAAATCGGCTGGACCCCATGCAACCGACCCCGAAAAAGCCTCGCATCCTCAGCGGCGTGCAGCCGTCCGGCAAGCTCCACCTGGGCAACTACTTCGGCGCCGTCCGCCAGCACATCGCCCTGCAGGAACAGGGAGAGTGCTTCTACTTCATCGCCAACTACCACGCGCTGACCACCATCCAGAACGCCCAGACCTTGTCCGACAACACGCGCGACGTGGCCCTCGACTACCTGGCTCTCGGCCTCGACCCGGCGAAGTCGGTCTTCTTCCGCCAGTCCGACGTGCCCGAAGTGACCGAACTCGCGTGGATTCTCTCGACCGTCACCAACATGGGCCTGCTCGAACGGGCCGTGTCGTTCAAGGAGAAGATCGACAAGGGCATCGACGCCAGCGTCGGCCTGTTCACCTACCCGGTGCTGATGGCGGCCGACATCCTCATCGTCCGCTCGAACCTCGTCCCGGTCGGCAAGGACCAGGTGCAACACCTGGAGATGACCGCCGACATGGCCGGCAAGTTCAACCGCGCCTTCGGTGTCGAAATTTTCCCGATCCCCAACTTCCGGCTCGACAAGGAATCGAAGGTTCCCGGCACCGACGGCCAGAAGATGAGCAAGTCGTACGGCAACACCATCGAGATCTTCGCCGAGGGCAAGCCGCTCGAAAAGACCGTCATGGGCATCAAGACCGACAGCACGCCGATGGGCCAGCCGCTCAACCCCGACACCTGCAACGTCTTCCTCCTGTTCGGCCTGTTCGCCAGCGACGACGAGAAAGCCTCCCTCGCCGACGAGTACCGCAGCGGCAGGATCGGCTACGGCCACGCCAAGAAGCTGCTCAAGGCGAAGATCGACGCCGCCTTCGGCCCCTTCCGCGACCAGCGCAAGCAGCTCGCCCAGGACGCCAGCTACGTCGATGGCGTGATGGAGGAAGGCGCCCGCAAGGCACGCGCGGAGGCCCGCATCACGATGGACCTGGTCCGCAAGGCGACGGGGCTGCGCTGACGTGGATCACTTGTCGTAGCCGTAGCGGCGGATCACGTCGCCCCAGCGCTCGGCGACGACCGCGCGCTCCGCGTCGTTCAGCGTGTAGCGGTTCGTCTCGTAGCCCTTCACGCTGGCGAGGTACTCCTGCAGGCGGGGCAGCAGCGCGTCGAAGCCGCCGAGGCCGAGGTGGTCGTACATCTTCCGCATTTCAGCGATGGGATCTTTGATGAGGTCCTCGTAGCGGATCTCGTAGAACTGCTTCGGGTCGAGCAGCTTCTTCCCCTCCTCCAGCCGCTCGTACATGCGCGTGAACGTGGAGAGGACCAGTTCCTCCAGTCCGTCGAAGTTCGGCTTCTGCAGGCCGTGCGCCTGGTAGAGCGTGCGCCAAAGGTTCACGGTCGAGGGGAAGACGACGAACGGATCGCGGACGATGTGCACGAAGACGGCGCCGGGGAACATCTCCTTCAGCACAGGCACGCGGGCGGTGTGCGGCGGCGACTTCAGCACCAGCCGTTTGCCCACCTTGTACGTCACCCGCTTGAGGAACCACTTGAACGCCCGCTTCCAGCGCCGCAGCCCCTTCGCGGGCACGTTCTGCAAATCGAGATACTCCTGGCACTGCGGCGGATGGTTCGGGAACGAGATCGTCAAATACGGCGAGCCTTCGCCCAGCATGCACAGCGCGAACTCGTCCTCCTGCGGGCGGTCGAAGCCGGCCTTCATGTTGTCCATCGGCCGGCTCGACGGCATCAGGAAGTGGAACCAGCGCGTCATGATCCCTTCGGTGAGAAGGAAATGGTTCGGGTCCATGCACTGGTACGTCGTCGGGAAGCCGAAGCGCGGGTCGCGGATGAACAGCTCGTGCAGCAGCGTCGTGCCGGTGCGCCAGTGGCCGAGGATGAAGATCGGCGGCTCGGCGATCTCGACGCGGCGCAGCGCCCGGCCGAAGATCGCCTCCTGCACGATGCGCAGCAGCGTGTGCGTCAGGCTGACGAACGTGATGATGACGGCGATGTACAGGTAGGGGAGCTGGACGGCGAAGCGGTTCCGCCACAGCAGCCCCAGCCAGGCCGGGAAGTTGCACCCCTCCCACATGCGAGGCGCCCATTCGGGCTTCTTCGCGGGGGCGGGGGGCGGCGGTGTCGTCGGAGCGGCCATGGCGTCTCGCGCAGGATGAAGGGGATGCGGCTTACCCTTCCATTCTCTTTCCCGCGCCGCGCAAGGCAAGTGCGCCGACGCATGGGTTGAACGCGCCAAGCCCCAGGATGAGCGAAGCGATTCCTGGGGGTGAGTTGTCGCGCGGTTCGACCCCCACCAATCGCTTCGCTCATGGTGGGGCTTGGCGGGTTTTCAATCTGCGATCCAAACTCTGCAATCTGCAATCCGTCGTCACTCCTCCTTGCGGATCTCCTTCTTCCGAAGCCGCAGCCAGAGGATCCAGCGGAAGATGCGGCGCTGTTCGCCGCGCGTCTCGTTCCAGAGCACGTCCTGGATCAGCAATTGTGCTTCGTCGGGCGTCATCTGCGACCGGCGCCAGTAGCGGAACAGGTGCCCCATGACGAACAGGACGAGCGTGAGCGACCAGACCAGGAACAGGAACTGCGCCCAGCCCGGCGGGAAGCCGACGAGGTTCCATTGCTGGCCGAGCATGACCCACGCGACCTGAGCGAGAATCGCGAAGCCGAGCACCTGCAGCAGCAGCGCGACGATCTCGGTCACGGTGATGGCGCTTTCCGGGCGCTTCTGCGGGAGCGGCGCACCGAGCGAACGGCGCGGCCCCTTCGCACGCTTGGCCGGCTTCTGCCTGACCCGGCGGTCGTGGGGCAGCACCTGGT
Source organism: Planctomycetia bacterium (assembly GCA_043720335.1). Classification (GTDB taxonomy): domain Bacteria; phylum Planctomycetota; class Planctomycetia; order Gemmatales; family Gemmataceae; genus JAYSSW01. The sequence continues at coordinate 751 of JAYSSW010000097.1, read as the reverse complement.
GCCACAGCGACAGCAAGCGGTAATGCGACGCAAGGTACGTCAGCGTACCCAGGCACAGCAGCAGGTCGGCGACTTGCAAGCTCGCGTTGCCCCGGCCGAACCCGCCGCCGAAGCGGTTCCGCTGCGTCTGCTCGATGACCTGGCCGACGACGATGGTGAACAGCACGATCAGCGGGCTGAGCCGCAGCTTCATGCCCAGGGCGAGGTAGCCGAGCACGACCATGAACCCGTTCAGGATCAGCATGTCCTGCGCGAGCTGCACCATGAACACGACGCCGAGCGCGACCGCCGCCAGGATGCGGTAGTGCAGCGGCGTCACGAGGGGGAGGTCGGCTTCACCCACGTCGTCGGCTTCGGGCTTGTCGCTCATCGCCAGCTCCTCGGCGCCAGCCGCAGCCGCTGCATGCGGTTCAGAAGGATGTCGACCGTGTCGTCGGAGGCGGCGCAGAGCACCGGGACGCCGTAGCGGCCGAACGCGCGCTGCAAGGCGGCGAACGCCAGGTGCACGCGGGCGGTCGCCCCTTGCAGCAGCCATTCGTGCAGGTCGGTGACGGCGGGCAGCTCGTCAGGCTCCTCGCCGGGAAGCGCGATCGTCGGCGGCCAGGGGCAGATGACGATGGCTTGATGATGCCGGGCGAGCGCGGCGCAGACCGCGCGTTCCAGCGGTCCGAGATCGGGGCCGGCTTCCAGCAGATCGACGCACAGGATGAACAGCTCGTTGTCCTTGCCGCGCGCCACCGCGGCGATCAGC
>JAYSSW010000096.1:0-5047 GCA_043720335.1 Planctomycetia bacterium | reverse complement strand
CACGTCTTCGACACCGAAGGAAGAATCCGCAGCGAATTCCGTGCAGCAAAACAATTGCGAGCGGATCGTCTGCCCCATGCCGACCGCCGAGGAGACCGAGGACCGCTCGAAGCGCCGCGATCAGTTCGCCGCCTTGCAAGACCAGCTCACGACGGAGCTGATCGCGGGCCGACTGGCGGTGGACGAGTTCGTGGATCGCGTGCTCTCGTACTGCCTGGTCAGCTATCCGGAGCACCTGGAGAACATCAACCTCAACGAGCAGGGCAGCAGCCTGCGCGAGAAGCTCGGCTTGAACGTGGGCAGCATGTGCGCTGTGCCAGGCCCCCTGTGCCATCGTCCCGACTTCGCGGCGATCCGCCAGCGCATCGAGGCATCGCTCCGCGAGTTCCAATGCAACGAGGAAGCGTACCATCGCAGCCAGCCGGGCGCGAGCCTTGTCGTGCGGTGACGCGACGATCATGGCGAGAAAACGAAACGAGCCTCCTGACTTCAGGAGGCCCGTTTGCTTGGCAATGCTGCACAGCCGCACCGTCACCTCGGCTCGGCGATGCCGAGCATCTTGCGCAGGGCGGTGAAGCCGATCTCGGCGACCTGCTTGGCGTTCGTCTGCCAAAGCGTCGGGTTCATGAGTTCGAGCGACACCCAGCCCTGGTAGTTGATTTTTTTCAACTGGTTGAAGACCAGGTCGAGGCGGAAGTCGCCGTCGCCAGGGAGGACGCGGTCGCTGTCGGTCGCCAACTCGCGCGGGACGTCGGCCACGTCGCACACCTGCACGAACGCGATCTGTGCGGCGGTCAGCTTTTCCAGGTCTTCGAGCTTGCTCGGCCCCGTGTAGTAGTGGAACACGTCGAGGTTGACGCCGAGGTTCGGTTCGCCGCAGTGGGAGATCAACTGCTGCGCGGTGTCGATGCTGGAGCAGAAGGTGTTCCTGCCGCGGAATTCGAGGGCGAGCGTCACGTCGAACGCGGCCGCCCACTGCGCGGCCTGGGTGAGCGACACCACCGCGCGTTCCAGGCTGGTCGAATCGATCTTGTCGACAAAGTCAGCCACCACCAGCATCGTGGGGATGTTGAACTGCTGGCACAGGTCGAGGCGTTTGCGGAAGTGGTCGTAGTGGGCCTTGCGCTGCTCGCCTTGCGACAGGAGCAAGCCCCCTTGGTACGACGCCGCTGCGAGCGTCATGCCACGCTCTTTCAGCAACTGGTGCGTGGCTGCGATGGAGGTGTCGTCGAGGTGCTTTTCGAGCTTGGTCAGCCAAACCTCCATGCCGGCGCAGCCCGCGTCGGCGTAGTTCGCCACGTCGTCGGCGAAAGTGCCCGACATGGTCGTCGCTTCGCTGATGCACGCCTTCATCGAATCTCCCCGCGCTTGCGTCGTTGATGTGAGGATATTCTAGTCGTGACGAGGGAGGACATCATCAAGCCCGCTGCCGATAGGCGGCGGGGTGAAGCCATGCCTGACCCCGCCGCCTATCGGCAGCGGGCTTGATAGCTCCGATGAATCTGCCTTGTTCTGCGGGGTAGAATGGATGTGCGGGCGGTTCGCCCCTCGTCGTGGCGTCCTGCGGAGGAGCGGGAGTTGCATTGGCCGGCGGGGAGAAGCAGCCTTATGATGGATGCAACATCCGTCGATTCCCCCCTTGCGAAAGAGAGAGGGCTGTGGCTCGCAAATCCAAAACGCAGGACAAGACGCCCCCGGTCGCCGGTTTGCTCGGCCTCGGCCTCGACAACCAGGACGGCCACCAGCGCGTCACCAAGGGGGAGGAGTTCACCCTGGTCGGCGGCTCGCACGAGACGCACGAGCGGATGCAGGACGTGGCGATCCACGTGACCGAAGCACTCAAGAACAAAGGCAAGCGTCTCCAGGACGCCGAGCCTCAGGAAGTGATCGATCTGTTGCACAAGGCGATGGACCACTGACCTTTCCGCGAAATTCCGCGAAACTCGCGTGCCCCTCTCCAGGTATCCCTTCCAACGACGCTGCGGGTGGCCAGACGTGTCGGTCGAAGACGCCTTGCTGGTGCGCCGGTGCCTCAAGGGGGACGCCGACGCGATCCAAGCCCTGGTCGAACGCTACCAGTCGGACGTGTTCGGCCTGTGCGTGCGGCTGCTGCACCATCGCCACGACGCCGAGGACGTGGTGCAGGAGGTGTTCCTGCGCGTCTTCCGCAGCCTGAAGCGCTGGGACGCGACCCGGCCTTTCAAGCCGTGGGTGATGGGGATCGCGGTCAACCGCTGCAAGACCTGGCTTTCGCAGCGTTCCAAACGCCCTGGACTGGTCGAGTACCTGCAGGACACCGCAGCCGCCCCGCCCGACGACGACGCATCCGAGTTGACGCGCGAGATTCAGGCGGCTATGCACGAGCTTCGCTGGGAGTACCGCAGCGTGTTCGTGATGTTCCACGACCAGGGGCTGCCATACGAGGAGATCGCGGAGGCGCTGGAGAAGCCCGTCGGAACCGTGAAGACCTGGCTGCACCGGGCGCGGCTGGAAGTGCTGGATCGGCTGCGGCGGCGCGGCATGGTTTCCGAGGTTGAGCATGAACTGCCTTGAATGCGTCGAAATCCTGCAGAAGCAACTCGACGGCGCCAATGTCCCTGGCGAGACGCTGCACGCGCACCTGGCGACGTGCGACGAGTGCCGCGAACGCTTCGCCGCCGCCGAGCTGCTGCGCGCGGCGCTGAAGACGAAGCCGCGCCCGCAGCTGACGGCGAACTTCGCGCAGCAGATGGCCGCCCGTGTCGTGCGCGACCGCCTGAAACGCCGCACGCGCCTGCGCCGCAGCCTGTTCGTCACCGCAGCACTGGCGGCGTCGGTGCTGTTCGTGTTCCTGTTCATCACCTGGAGCCAGCCCAGCCCGGTGAATCCCGGTCCCGTCGCGAAGCAGGACGACACGAAAAAGCCGCCGCCAGCGCCGGTTCCTGATCCGAAGCAGGACGACACCCGGCAGGCGTTCGCCAGCTACTCCGAACGCATCGTCGGCAAGACGCGCGAGCACGCCCGCATCCTGCTGACGGCCGCCAACCCGTTGGAGCAGCTGCCGGCCGGCACGCTCGCCAACCTCGACCCGGCTGCCGAGTCGCTGATCGAAGCGAGCCGGGACGTGACCGACCGCGTGCAGACTGTGACGCACTCCGCCCGCCGAGCCTTTGATTATTTCGCCCGTGAGATCCCCATGTGGGACTCGTCGAAGGGAAACTGATTCTCCGCACCGTCCTCGCCGAGTGAAACGTGAACCGCCCAACGAACGACGAACAAAACTGCTGGCTGCCGCGACGCCGTTTGGCGACGGCATTCGTTCGTGTCGCGCTGCTCGTCGCGTTTTCGCTTGGCTTCGTGCTTCCTGTTCAAGCCCAGGACGCGGTCGCGGCGCTGACGGATCGCCTGCCCGACGACTTCGCGTTCGCGCTGCTGGTGCGTGATCTGCGCGGGCAGGTCGCGCTGACGAAACAATCGGCGTGGTTCAAGGCGTTTCGGCCCACGCCGCTCGGACGGGTAATCTTCGAGGCGCCGGAGCTGAAGCAGTTCGACAAACTGCAACAAGATTTGAAGCAGCACTTCGATCTCGACTGGTCCACGGTGCGCGACGAATTCCTGGGCGACGCGGTGCTGTTCGCCTACACGCCGGGCAGCCATCCCGCTGACGACGACGAGCGCGGCCTGGTGCTGCTGCACACGCGGGCGCCCGGCAAGCTGGCCAAGTTCATCAACCAGCTCAACGAGCTTCAGAAGAACGCCGGCGAGTTGAAGTCGCTCACCGTCCGCGCGCATCGGGGCTTGAAATACCAGCGCCGCGACCTGGGGAAGCAGTCGCAGTTCTACTTCCGCGACGGCGGGCTGTTCGTGTTCGCCATCAAGGAGGACAGTCTGAAAGCGGTCCTCGACAAGCACGCCGACGCCCAGCGCAGCGGCGCCTGGACCGAGCGGTTCCGCCAGGCCGACGCGGGCAAGGCGTTCCTCACGCTGGCGGTCAATCCGCGCCTGCTCGACCGCGAGTTCCGCGACAAGCACAAGGCGTCCGACGGCTTCCTCGCCTACTGGAACGCCCTTGACGCGATCTTCGTCAACCTGCACGTCGGCGACGCGGTCGATGTCCGGCTGCGCGTGCAGGCGCGCGTGAAGGATCTTCCCGCCTGGGCCAAGCGGTCGTTCAGCGAGACGCCCCCCGCGTCGGGATTGTGGAGCCGTTTCCCGCCGAACGCGCTGGTCAGCGTCGCCAGCAGCGTCGATTTCGCGGCCACCTTCGAATCGCTCGGCGAACTGCTCCCCGTGAAGGAACGCCAGCAGATGCGCGCGCTGTTGCAAGGCAGCGTCAGCGCGATCACCAAACTCGACTTCGCGAAGGACGTGCTCCCTCAGCTTGGCCCCGACTTCGGCCTGAGCATATTGGCTGGCAAGGAAGCCGACGCCCTGCCTCAAGCGATCCTCGCCCTGGCGGTGAAGCCGGGCGGCAAGAACATCGACAAGGCGGCCTACGACACGCTGCAACTTCTCGCCGGCTTAGCGCTGCTCGAACACAACAAGAACAACGCCGACCCGATTCGGCTCCTCACGCTGAAACAGGACAAGGTCGAGGTGAAGTATTTCGACGGCCCCAAGTTCTTCCCCGCCGGCCTGCAGCCCGCCTTCGCGCTGAAGGACGGCTACCTGCTGCTCGCCACGTCGCCCGACGCCATCGCCCAGTTCCGCGCGCATGGCATCACGGTCCCCTCCGACGAGACGCCGATGCTGCGGTTGTCGACCTTCGAGCTGTCTCAGTTTTTGAAGCAGCGCAAGGACGACATCATCGCGAAGCTGGTCGAGAAGCAGAACCTGTCGAAGCAGGACGCCCGCCAGAATCTTGACAGCGTCCTCGCTCTGCTCGACATGCTCGACCATCTTGTCCTCAGCCAGCGCACCCAGCCTGGCCAGGCGATCTGGACGCTGCGCGTCGTGCCCCGCGCGGCGTTGCGGTGATGTTTAGCCGTTCGCCTCCGGCGAACGCGGACATGGCGTCTCGCCGCGATATTGATTTCCAGCGTGCGCCGTGCCCGCGTTCGCCGAAGGC
>JAYSSW010000095.1:0-5052 GCA_043720335.1 Planctomycetia bacterium | reverse complement strand
CGGAGCGCGGGCGACACGCGATGACGATGAATTGCATCGTCGCGTGGTTTCCGCGCTCCGCTGCGCGTCGCGGCTAAACGGTTTTCACTTCGGGTCGCCGAGGTGCTTCTTGAGGAAGCGGACGATGCGGCCGTGCAGCTGCTCCATCACCACCGGGTCGGGGACCATGTGGGTCAGGCCCGACAGCGGCAGCATCTCGAAGTCCTTGCCGGAGCGGAACAGCGAGTCGACCATCTTCAGCGAGTGGCGGAAGTAGACGTTGTCGTCGGCGGTGCCGTGCATGATGAGGAGCGGCCGCTTGAGTTCGCCGGCGTAGGTGAGCAGAGAGCCTTCCTTGTAGGCGGCGTCGGCCTTGGGGGGGACGCCGAGGTAGCGCTCGGTGTAGTGGGTGTCGTAGTCGAGCCAGTCGCACACCGGAGCGCCGGCGACGCCGACGTGAAAGACGTCGGGTCGGCGCATGACGGCGAGGGCGGCCATGTAGCCGCCGAACGACCAGCCGTCGACGCCGACGCGGGTGAGATCCATCATGGGGTACTTCTCGCCGAGGGCTTTCAGGCCGGCGACCTGGTCGTCGAGCGGGACGGAGCCGAACTTCTGGTAGATGGCGCGTTCCCAGGCGGAGCCGCGACCGGGCGTGCCGCGCCCGTCGATGGCGACGACGATGAAGCCCTGGTCGGCGTACCACTGGTCGAGCAGCCAGCGGTTCTGGGCGGCCAGGACGTGCTGGTGGTGCGGCCCGCCGTACACGTCGACGAGCACCGGGTACTTTTTCCGCGCGTCGATGTTGCGGGGCCACACGATCGCCGCGTGCATCTTCCTGTCGCCGACAATGACATAATCGACGATCGGCTTGTGCGGCGGCTCCTCGGCGACGGAAGGCAGCTCGCCGCGCTTCTCCGCGCCGACCAGCACCGTCGCCGTCGGCATGCCGGTCAGCGGCCGCGTCGTGTGGACCCACGTCTGGTGGTCGCGCGCGAAGACCGCGCCGTGCAGGCCGGCGTCCTTCGTCAGCAGTTCCGGTTCGGCGAAGGCGTCGGTGACTTTGACGCGGTACAGGTGCGACTCGGTTGGGTTTTTGCTGGCGTTGAAGACGACTTCGTTGCCCGCTTCGTTGACGCCGACCAGCCCGTGGTAGACGAGGTCGTCCGGCGTGAGGACGCGGCGCAGCCTGCCGTTGCGTGCGCGGACTTCGAGGCGGGGCAGGCCGTCGCGCTCGCTGACCCAGAGGAAGCCTTCACCGCTCGGCAGCCAACGCGGCACCTCCTGGCGCAGGTTGACCCAGGTGTCGCTTTTCTCAACCAACACCGTCGTCGCTTTGCCGGTCTTCGGGTCGGCGTCGAGGACGGCCAGCTCGCGCTGGTCGCGCGACTGCACGACGACGAGGAGCGGCCCGCCTTTCGCCCAGTGGACGGTGGCGAGGTACGGGTACTTGGCCTGGTCCCAAGTGATCCAGGTGGTCGGCCCGCCGGTGACATTCACGACGCCGAGCTTGACGGCGACGTTGGCCTTGCCGGGACGCGGGTAGAAGAACGGGGTCGGCTTCTGTTCGGGGTGGATCGGGTCGGCGACGTGCCAGACCTCGACGCCGCGATGGTCGCTTTCCTGGTAGGCGATCTGTTTGGCGTCGGGGGACCACCAGTAGCCGGTGAAGCGGTCCATCTCCTCCTGGGCGACGAACTCGGCGACGCCGTGCGTGGTGAGGTCGCCGCCCCCCTGCGTGACAGCGGTCTCCTTCTGCGTGGCGAGGTCGATGAGGTAGAGGTCGTTGTCGCGGACGTAGGAGACGGTCCTGCCGGTGGGGGCGAACTTGGGATCGAGGAGCGTGCCTTTGCCCGTTTTGAGTTCCTGAACCTGCGCGTCGGCGCGGTTGAACGTGTAGAGCTTGCCCGACAGCGACAGAAGAATGAGCGAGCCGTCGTCGCTGACCTGGAAGGTGGTGAAGCCGCCGGCGCTGACGCGCATGCGCTCGCGGGCGGCTTTCTCCTCAGGGGTGAGCTTCTCCTCGTTGCCCTTCAGCACCTGGTCGGGCGTGAGCAGCTCGGTCGTCTTGCCGCTGGCCACGTCGAAGGCGAACAGGCTGAGTTTGGACGAGCGCGGCTGCGAGCGCAGGAACAGGACCGTCTTGCCGTCGGGGGTCGGCAGCGGGCGGACGGGCCGCCCGAGCATGAAGCTGCGCGTCTGCGACAGCGTCCGCAGGAAACTCGTGTCCACGTCCTTCTTCTCCTGCGCCCCGGCCAGCAGGGGCGAGCCTAGCAGCAGCGCAAGCGTCAACGAACAGCGCGTCATCGGTGGTTCCTGCGGCGAAACGAGGGGGGGATCGAAACGGCGAAGAATCAAGCCCCAGGATGAGCGCAGCGATTCCTGGGGGTTCCGACCCCCACCAATCGCTGCGCTCATGGTGGGGCTTGGGGGTTTTCAATCTGCAATCCAAACTCTGCGATCTGCAATCCCCCAAGCCCCACCAATCGCTGCGCTCATGGTGGGGCTTGGGGGCGTTGTTTATTCAATTACCCGCGCGGCATCGCCGCCAGCGCGCGGCCGAAGTCGGCGAGACTCCGCGCCAGTTCCGCCTGCTCGTCGGGCGACAGCGGGCGCCGGCCGAACCGCTCGCGGTACAGCGACTCGGCGAGCCGGCGCGGGAACGCCGCCCACGTCGCCGTCGCGGCGTGGGGTTGCAGCCGCTTGGCGAGCTGCGACGCGAACTCCAGCGGCGTCTGCCCCTCGGCGGGCGCCAGCTTCAGCCGCTTGCGCACCAGGCGGAGGAACGCCTGGTAGAAGTCGGGGAAGTCGGCGGGGCCGGCGGCGGACCGGCGCGGGCCGCCCGCCCCGCCCCAGCGCCTCCAGCCGACGAGTCCGAGCGAAAGCACGACCGCACCGAGCAGGGCCTTGACGATCCACGACGACTGGACGAAGGCGCGCCACGCGGAGAGGAGGATCGCCTTCTGGGTTTCGGGGTTGTAGTCGACGACCAGATTTTTCCAGAAGGATGCACCGTCGCCCCAGACGCTGTTCAGCCAGTCGACCCAGGAGACGTGGAAGGCAAGGGCGGGGTCGGAGTCGGGAGTCGGGTCGAGGGGGAGCCAGGCCGTTTCGTCGCCGTTGTCGAGGAGGACTTCAGTCCAGCTGTGGGCGAAGTCCTGGCGGACGACGTAGGCGCCGTCCTCGTCGCGTTCATGCCCGTGGAAGCCTCGGACGACGCGGGCGGGGATGCGCAGCGAGCGGAGCGCGAGCGTCAGGGCGCCGGCGAAGCGTTCGCAGTGCCCCGCCTTGGTGTTGACGAGAAAGTCGACGAGCGGGTCGAGGTGGGGGTCGGCGCGGCCCAGGTCGAGGGTGTAGCGGAACTCGCCCGAACGGGCGAAATGCTCGCAGACCGCGCGGGCGACCTTCCCGTGGTGGCGCGGCATCAGCGTGTCGTCCTCCTCCCATTCCAGGACGGTGTCCTTCAAGGCGGGGAGCCGGGCCAGCAGGGCGCGCGTCCAGGCGTGGACCGCTTCGGACACCCCCTGGGTGGCGATGTCGGTGCGGTACAGCCGCGCCACCCGCCGGCTGGGGATCGGCTCGCCGAACTGGCCGGGATCGACGATCTGGCGGTAGCGGTGGACCTGCTTGCGTCCCGTCGCGGTGAGCAGGGGCTGCAGCACGTCGATGCCCGCCACGTCGAAGAAGAACTCGGACGACACCGGCGCGTCGTTGATCTCGCGGTCGTACCCGGCCATGCGGACGTCGACCGGCTCGGCCAGCACCAGCCCTCCGGTCTGCTGCGGCTTCACCTCGAAGGCGAGATGGACGGCGTCCGGCGGGGCCAGCGACAGGTCGGTGCGGAACTCCCGGGGCGACAGCGGCGCGCCGTTGTCGCCAGTGCGCTGCGACTGCGGGATCGTCCGCCAGCGCCCCTTCTGGTAGTGGTCCAGCACGTCGACCCGCCAGTGCATCGCGCCGGGCAGCTCGGCCTGCTTGCCCGAGCGATCGGTGGCGCCCACGCGGAAAGCGGTCTCGGTGGACAGCTCGATGCGGCCGGTCCGGTTGAGGTCCATGCCGAACTCGACCCCGGTGCGGCCGGTGCGGGCGGGGGCGCCGGTGGTCAGCTTCGCCGGATCCCAGCGGGCGCTTTCGGATCGGGGCGTGGCGAGGAACAGCAGCAAGCTCAGCCCGGCGACGGCCGCCAGCCAGGCTGCCGCCCGAGGCACGCCGAGCCAGCGCCAGGAGACCGCGACGCCGTCCGCCGGCAGGAACAGCGCCCCCGCCGGATCGGGGCCTGCGCGGCGGCGCTCGCTCGCCAGGTGGTGCAGCGCCAGGCACCACACCAGGCTCAGCGCGTACAGCGCCATCATCGCGCCGTAGTACGACTGACCCGCCAGGATGCACCCCAGCGCCACCATCATCAGCCCCATCGTCTGGATCACCCAGAAATCGGCCAGCCTTTTCGGACGGAACAGCTTCACCGCCAGCAGCACCGTCAAGAGCGGGCTTAGGTGCGGCAGCAGCCCGGCGGGCCAGGGGACGCCCCCCGCGATCATCTCCTCCTCGGTCTGCGGCAGATGGAACAGGATCCAGCCCGCCGCCCCGACGGCGATCACGATGCCCAGGTAGTTGGCGACGCTTTCGCCCAGCACCCACTCCCCTTCCTTCCGCCACGCCAGCACGAACGCGCCGAGGACCAGCGGCAGCGTGCAGGGGTACAACGGGAAGAAGTGCGTCTCCGACACGGCCAGGCAACAGCACGCCAGTGCCAGCGTGAGATAGAAGCTCCAGCGGTAGGTCGTCTCGAACAGCATCGGCGCCCCGTGGGGTTCGGTCGCGGGAGAAGTTCCCGTATTCTATCAGGCTCCACGCGCGACGCGCCTGGAGCAGGACGCGATCCCTTCGTGTGTCTGGCGCCCGCTTCGGCGCTGAGAGCGGCTCTGAAGCTGCTTCAATTCTTCGTGAATCGCAACTTCTTTGCAACGGCGAGCGGCGCGGCGTAAGCCCGCCGTGAAAATGATCGCTCGTGCAAATGTCACGCTTGTCGCTGCAAGCCGCACGCATTGTTGCGGATTTTCACGGCGGGCTTAC
>JAYSSW010000094.1:0-10607 GCA_043720335.1 Planctomycetia bacterium | reverse complement strand
CTGCGAGGCGCGCTCAACGTGTTCGCCCTCAAGATCGACACCGCCGAGTTGAGCTACCGCAAAGCGCTCGACCTGTACGGTCGGGCCACCTACTTCGGCAACCCCCAGACCATCGCCCTGCTCAACGCGCACGGCATCCTGCTCGATCTCAAGGAGAACCACGACGAAGCCCTGGCCCAGCTCGACGCGGCGCGGCGGGCGACCCGGCACCACGTCCTCACGACGCTCCCCGCCCTGCCGGAGTCGTTGCAGGCCGACTATTTGAACTCGCGCTACCGGGCCGACATGCACGGGCCCCTTTCGTTCTGCATGCGCAGCAAGGACAAGGTAAAGGGCGTTCCCGAGCACGTCGCCGAATGGCTGGCCAACGGCAAGGCGGTCGGCCACGAGGGGGGCGTCGCCGCCACGCTGCGGGCCCGCGAGATCAACGACCCCGCCCACGCCGCGAAGGCGAAAACTCTGCAGGACGTCCGCAAGGAGCTGGCGACACGGTGGAAGGAGGTGGTGCCGACGAAAGCCGCCGACGCGCACAAGCAACTGCTGGCCGGCCTGGCGAAAGAGGAGGAGAAGCTCGCCAGCGAACTGCGCCGCGCCGGGCTGGAGCGGACCATCACGCAGCCGTGGGTGCCGCTGGACGACGTGCGCCGCCGGCTCCCCAAGGACGCGGTCGTGCTCGATCTCTACCGCTATTCCCCGCATGATCACAAGGCGCGTTTTTTTCCAGGAAAGAAGCCCTACGGCGAGCCTCGCTACCTCGCCTGCGTCTACGGCGCGCAGGGCGCCGTGAAGCTGCTCGATCTCGGCGAGGCCGAGGCCATCGAGAAAGACATCTTCCAGTGGCAGGTGCTCATTTCGACGGCGGGGAAAGACCTGGGGAACGACGCCAAAGCCGCGATGGAGCAGTCGGAGGAGTGCCTCGGCTCCCTCGCGGAACGGCTCGCCCCGGCGCTCGACGCGATGAAAGGGAGCAAGCGCTGGCTGATCGGCCCCGACGGCCCGACCTGGCTGGTCCCCTGGGCCGCTCTGCCGGTCGCCAAGGGGAAGTTCGCGGTCGAGGAGCACGACATCCAATACGTCACCAGCGTCCGCGACGTGCTGCTCCCTGCGGCCAACGTCAAGGCGGCGGGGGCGGCTTTGTTCGTCAACATCGACTACGACGCCAAGGTCCAGCAGCCCGCCGCCGACAACGTCGTCGGCGAGAACCCGGTCATGGACGCCAAGCCCCCGTTCAAGAAGTTCGACATCGCCCCCGCGGCGCTCGAAGCAATGAAGTCGCAGATGAAGAAGTATGTGGGCGGCGGCGCCGTCCGCGTCCACCAGGACGACAACGCCACCAAGGCCGCGTTCCTGCGCGTCAAAAGCCCGCGCGTGCTCATGCTTTCCACGCACGGCTTCTTCGCGAAGGACGACGCGGAAGGCCCGCTCGCCGACTTCGGCGTCGATCCGCCGTGCCCCGGCGCCAAGCGCCCGGCCAACCCGATGCTGCGCGGCGCGCTCGCCTTCGCCGGCGCGAACAAGGACGGGGCGGGTGTCGCCACGGCCCTCGAGATCGCCGGCATGGACCTGCGCGGCACCGAGATGGTCGTCCTCAGCGCCTGCGAGGCGGGCGTCGGAACGGTCGAGTTGGGCGAAGGGATCGCGGGGCTGCGGCAGGCGTTCCTCTACTCCGGGGCCGAATCGGTCGTCGCGACGCTCTGGAAGATCCCGGTCGACGACAGCTCGCTCCTCATGGAGAGCTTCTGGGTCCATCTCGGAAAAGGAGCCGACCGTTCAGCGGCTCTCGCGATCGCCCAGCGAGAAACGATCGACCGGCTGCGCAAGGGTTTCGCGAACAAAATGGGACTGCCGCCCCATCCGCACCGTTGGGCGGGCTTCACGCTGACGGGCCAGCTTGAGGCGGCGAACAACGCCAAGGGCGCCGGCCGCGACTGACAGATCCATGCGATCTCACCAAGCGAAGTTCGCCAAGATTGATTCTTTCCGCGATCGACGATCGACGATCGAGTCGAAGGGTTCCGGATCCGAATCCGCATCTCCTTTCCGAGCGATGCTGAGAACAGAAAACCTACACCGTCTCGAAAGGAGCAACCACATGCTGGTCCGCTGCAGGATCGTCATTGGTGTTTTGAGCCTCGCCGCCGCTGTGGCTGGCCATGCCCAGGCCGCGGGTGCGCCGAAAGAACCCAGTTTCGAGAACGTGAAGGGGTCCGAATGGGTTCGTGTCACCGCGCACCGGCAGGGATTTGAAGCGACGTTCCCCGGACGCCCCGCGTTCGACGAGCGTTCCCCCGTCTGCACGTTCAAGCACGCGGGATGCAACGCCGATTTCGAGGCGGTGTGGCAGAACTTCGGCCCGCCGCTCAAGAAGCTCGAAGGGAACGCGCAGGCGCTCAACCGGTTCTACGACACCTTCGAAGGCTCGATCCTCCGCAACAAGCAAGCGGTGCTGGAAAGCTCGAAGAACGTCGTGCATGAAGGGCGGCCGGCGCGGCGCGTCGAGTGGCGCCAGCCCGTTCCCGGCGATCCGCGGCTTGGATACGCGCTGATCGTCGCGGTGGGCGACACGCTCTATCTCACGTCCGTCAACCAGCCCGCGATCGCCACCGTCAAGGACGCAACGATCGACCGGTTCCTCGGTTCGCTCAAACCGCTCGCGAAACGGCCCGAACCGAAAGCGGGGGCGGAGCAGCCCGACCCGGCGCCCGCGAAGCAGCCCGAAAAGGCCGACCTCGTCGCTCTGATGGACAAGATGGCGGGCAAGTGGAAAGGCGCGCGCTACCTCGTGGGCGGCGCGTTCGAGGACCGCGTCAACGACGAATGGTGGATCATCCGGCCCAACGGCACTTACGAAGCCACGAAGTTCATCGTCACCACGCGAGTCACCGAGCAGGGGAAGTGGCGCCTCGTCGACGGCAAGACTTTGGAGCTGATCCCGATCAAGAACGGAAAAGAACAGAAGCCCCGCCCGTGCACGTTCACCCTGGGCAACCGATCTCTCACGATCCGCCACTCTGGCTCGAACGAGGAAGTTCGCCTCCGTTTCTCCGCCCCGGCCGCGTTGGCGCCGCCGAAGGCCGGCTTGGAGCAGGGCAAGGGGGCCGGACCGAACCCGCTCCAGCAGGCGAAAATCGGCGACTGGGCGAAATACGACCTGCTCATGGACGGCGAAACGCTCTCCCGAGCGACCTATTCCGTAACCGGGCAGGACGGCAAGCAGGCCGGCGTCCAGCTCGCGTCCGAATCGGTCAGGACCAGGAAGATCACAACCTCCTCGCAGACCGTCGATGTCATGGCGGCGTACCCCGTGGTCCTGCTCGCCGGGTACCGGCAGGAGCAGAAGATCGACTTCACGAAGATCCGATCCGAGGCGGAAGCGATCAAGGTCGCCGGCCGCGAATTCAACGCCACGCGCACCGAGTACACGTTCCGCCAACGGGACAACGGTCTCACGGGGACGGCGACCATCTGGACCGCCAGCGACGGCCCCTTCGGAACGCTGTTGAAAAGAGAAGTCGTCGTCAACGGCATCCTCACCGTCCGGTTCTCGGCGATCCTGACTGCGTTCGGCGCCAACGACAAGTAGCGATTGCGACACCCTGTCCGGAAGGAGAATCGGCATGAACCTCCTCGCCAAAACGCTCCTGGCGTCGCTCGTGGTGCTGGCGGCCTGCACGCCCGCGCTGCGGGCAGGTCAGCCGCCCGCCAACGCCGCTCCCCCGGAACCGCTGCGGCCGGAGATCGTCAAGGCCTGGCGCGCGGCCGGCGCCCTGGTCGGCTGGATGCGCGTGACCAGCAACTCCATCACGCATTTCTTTCCCGCGAACCAGGGCGAGCCGGGCGACGTGCCCGCGTTCCGCTTCGCCTTCATCCCGAAGGGGGCCTGGGCGAAGCTGCCCGATCCCGGTGAGCCCTTCGGCATGGACCCCACCGGCGTCGTGGTGACCGACGAGCGACTGAAGGAGTTTGTCGGTTTCCACAGTCTCCACTCGCTGACGCTCCAGGGCAGTCCGGTGACCGCCGCCGGACTGAAGCATCTCGTCGGCCTGGAGAAGCTCCAGAACCTGAACCTGCAGGGCGGCTTCGGCGGGCAGGTGACCGACGCGGACCTGAAAGCGGTCCGCGAACTGAAATCGCTCCAGCGGCTGAACGTGAGTTTCGCGCTCGTGGGACATGCCGGGCTGGAGCATCTGGCCGGCATGAATCTGCTGAGATTGGACATCCCCGACAAGACCCTCAACGACACGGGGCTTCGGCAGTATCTCGCGGCCATCAAGTCCCCCACCCAGCTCGATTTGACGCGCTGGCGAATCAGCGACAAAGGTCTTGAACACCTGAGAGGGCACAACGAGCTGCAATCGCTCATCCTGCAACGCGGAACAGCTACGCGCGCAGGATTCGCGGTGGTCGCTGACCTCCCGAAGCTGCGAACGCTGATGCTCGACGAAGTCGACCTCGCGCCGGGCGACTTGAAGGCGCTGAGCAGGGCGCCGAGCCTGCGGACCCTTGATCTTTTCTACACCAAAGTGGCCGAACGGGACCTGGCCGAGCTGGCGGGGCTGAAGCTCCATCAGCTCAAGATCCCAGACAAGGCCGGCACGGACCTCGGCTTGAAGCACAGCCTCGCCGCCATGGAGCCGACCGAGCTGGACCTGACGCGCTGGAAACTGACTGAAGTCGGGTTGAAGGAACTG
Source organism: Planctomycetia bacterium (assembly GCA_043720335.1). Lineage (GTDB taxonomy): Bacteria > Planctomycetota > Planctomycetia > Gemmatales > Gemmataceae > JAYSSW01. Next base: position 5,916 of record JAYSSW010000094.1, on the reverse strand, counting down.
CGTGCCGTCCAGACGCTGAAATCGGTCAAACTCGCCCTTCCGAGAGCGACGGACGCCACACTCAAGGAACTGGCAGGACTGGAGAGCGTGGACATGCTCGATCTCCTCGACGCCAAGGTGACCGACCGGGGAATGAAGGAACTGGCCGGACTGCCGCGAATCAAGACGTTGAGGATTTCCGGGGAGGTGACCGACGAAGGGATCAAGGAACTGACCGGCCTGGCCAGCCTGCAGTCGCTTAGTCTCATCGGCACCCGAATGACCGACGCGGGACTCAAGCACCTGGCCGGGCTGAAGAACCTGAAGCATCTCGACCTGCATGGCACGCGCGTGACGGACGCCGGCATCCCCGACCTGGCCAAGCTGAGAAGTCTGCAGCTCCTGACCCTCGACCCCAACTTCAGCACTCAGGGGATCAGGAATCTGCGAAACGCGATGCCCCCGCGCTGCCAGATCTCGTTTTGAGCCGCCGTCATCTCCTTACGCCGACCAGTTCGTACTCCTTGAATCGACAAGGTGGGAAACCCAATAAAGCATATGCACGACGTGTTGCCCAAAAGCACAGGATACGAGTATTTCGCCGGCTGGCGAGACGAGGGGACTTGGCAGCGGATCATAGAAGCACGGACTGCTCAAGCAGGTGCGATTGGAAGCGGCTCGCGAGGCGTCGCCCAGCGCAGCGAGCATCGACAGCCAGACCGTCAAGACCACGGAGGTCGGCGGCGAGCACGGCTACGACGGGGGCAAGAAGATCAACGACCGCAAACGCCGCACTGTCGCGGACACGCTGGGCTTGCCGCTAGCGGTGCTGGTGACAAGATATTGCCGCAACAGCAAGGACTACGAACGGCGAACCGATTCGAGCGAATGCATGCTCCGCATCAGCTCCCTGCACAACATACTGAAAAGGCAGTCCCCAGCAGAAGCCAAGCTGCCTTCGCGTATCGCTAAGCAGCATGAAATCGCAGTTTTCCAAGGCTTCTTTTCGGATGGCCTCTGAGTCGCTCTGCCCGCTGCTCGAAGCCATCCGCACGACTTCCATCGCCGTCCGCGCCGCTTGTTCGTGCAGCCCGGAATCGAAGGCTATGTCCTCACCGCCATGGCGGGGCTGGCCAGTGCTATTCATGCTTTCGCTCCGTGGCGAGCAACTTCTTGTCTGATCCCGCTTGCGATTTGACGGAGAGCAGTTCTAATAGGACCTGTTGAGAATCGCAGAATGGCAAGACTTGCTCCCGCCTCGGAGGGTACCCCATGCACTTGCGGCGAAAGGGCGTCGGCCTGGTCCTCCTGGGCCTGCTGGCGGCGGCGGTCTTGTTCGGCTTCTCTCGTCCCGCCGAGGCCTACATCGACGGAGGCCCGGCCACGCTCGGCGGCCTGTGCGTCATGTCCTCGCACATCATGGCCGTCAAGATCGAAAAGCTCAACGCCGCCAACCGGGCCGTCGTCTACCGCAAAGTCGCGGATCTGAAAGGCAAGTACCCAAGGGACTCGGTCAAGCACGTCTTCGGTCCAAGCCACGGCGCCAAGCCGGATCTGCTCAAGCAGGCGGAGGTCGGCAAGACCGCGATCGTCTTCTCGTACTGGTACGGCGGCGCCCACGACGGCCTTGGCGGGCCGGAAGCGGCCGGCGGACTCGTCCGCAGCTACACGTACATCGACCGGCAGTTGTACATCTGCTACGTCGGCAACTGGGACGGCGGACGCTGCGACGACCTTCGCCTGATTCCCCAGAAGTTCTGCGGCTCGCCCGCCCGACTCGGCGCTGCGGTTGCCGAGATCCTAGCCGGACAGGAAGCCGTCGTCCCCTGCTTCGTCAAGGACGCCCAGGACCGGCTCACGATCCAGCGGCAGAAGGCCAGCATGAAGCTGCTCGACTACAATCCCAAGCGCGACTTCGTCGGCTTCGGCGGCGACGACTTCAACCGCCTGCACGGCATGCCCGGCTTCAGCTACGAGATCCCCCTGCCGAACCTGGGGGCAGGCGCCCAGGGCGCTTCGGTCGTGGACCTCGAAGGCACCGGTCACGCGCATCTCAGCCTGTTCGGCGCCGGCCGCGTCGAACTGCTGCGCAACTTCGGCGATTCCTTCCTGGAGCAGAAAATCCCCGGACTCGCCAGCGGCAGCCGAGCGGCGGTGTGGGCCGACTACAACGAGGACGGCAGGCCCGATCTGCTCCTGGCGACCCCGACCGGGCTGAGGCTGCACACCAACCTCGGCAACGGGGCGTTCCGCGACGACACCGCGCTGCTGCCCCGCGAGGTCGGATACAGCGCGATCATGGCCGCCGCCTGGATCGACCACGACGGCGACGGCCGGCCCGACATCGTCTGCGCTCCTTGCTACCAAGGGCTGCGACTCTACCGCAACCTGGGCAGAAGCCAGCCGGACAAGTCGCAGGCCCCGCGCTGGTTCGAGGACGTGTCGGCGCAGGTTGGCCTTGGCCCGGACGGGATCAGCGGCACGGTGAAGGGAGACACGCTCGCCGTCTGCGACGTCAACGGCGACGGTCGCCCCGACATCCTCTTCGGCGCCGGCGCGGGCATGCTGCTGCTGAACACGCCCAAGGGTTTCGTCGAGAAGAAGGACAGCGGCATCGCGTACCCCACGGGCAACGCCGGCGCGGTCTTCGGCGACTTCGACAACTCGGGCGCCATGAGCCTGTTCGTGCCGCAACGGGACGGCCGCTGCAAGTTGTTCAGGAACGACGGCCAAGGACGGTTCACCGACGTGACCGCCGCGTCGGGCGACCTGGCGAAGCCTCTGGGCGTTGCCGCCTGCGCCGCGTGGGGGGACGTGGACGGCGACGGCCATCTGGACCTGGTGGTCGGCTGCCTGCGCGGCCCCAACCGTTTCCTCCGCAACCGGGGCGACGGCACTTTCGAGGACGCGACCGGAGCGATTGGCCTGGACCGCCGTATCTTCAACACCCAGGCGATCTCGCTCGCCGATCTGAACAACGACGGCGTCCCGGACCTCGTGTTCACGAACGAGGCCCAGAGTTCGGTGGCGCTCCTGGGCGACGCCACCCTCCCGCGCAAGCGAACGCCGATCTCCCTGGCTCTGACGGGCAGAAGCGGAATTGTCGGCAGCCAGGTGCGCGTGCTGGACGAGGCGGGCAAGCGCATCGCGTCGCGGGAGATCTCCGGCGGCGACGGGCGCGGCGGCCAGCAGGGGCCGCAGGCGCATTTCGCGCTGGCGCCGGGCAGGTACCGGATCGAGGTGCGCTCCAGCAACGGCACGACCAGAACGCACGACGTCACAGTGGGAGCGGATCCAACCCGCACGGTGATCGGGCAGCAGTGACGAACGGCCGCTGGCCCACTTCAGCCTGGCGACCGGCGTCGGCCTGCTGGCTGTTGCGGCATTCCGCTTCTTCGCAACCGTCGCAGACGCTTTTAGCTTGCCTGCTTCGCCGCGGCGAATTTGGTCGCTCGCTCAGGCCGGTCATCGTGGGGGAGATTACCAGGGACGATCGGATGGAGCTGACGGAGACGCGGATCCGGCTCACCGAAGTCAGCGCCCGCCGCAGCCGGCGATTCACGAAGGGGACCGTGGTCTACACGAACAGCGGCAACACCCTGGGCGTGCCCAGGATCCTGGGAATGGACGCCTGCGCGAACGACGACGTGGCGGCGTTCGAAGACCTCAGCCGCGAAGTGGATCCCCGGTTCCTCTGCGATTTCCTGAGTTCGATCACGGCCGCCATGCGTGAAAAAGCGAGGCAGGGCTCCGGCCAGCCCAATCTGAACACAGCGATCGTGAAAGGCATCCGCTTTGGATTGCCGCCGTTGCCAGAACAATTTCAAATCGTGAGGCAGATCGCCGAGTGGACCGAGGGCTTCCGCTCGCTTGCCACCCAGGCTCAACGAGCGGTCGGCCTGCTGGATGAGCAGCGGTCTGCACTGGTCGATGCGGCGGTCACGGGCCAGTTCGATCTGCGCAGGTTGGTTGAAACGCAGGGTGCCTAAATCCGCCATCTGGATCTCCACCATTGCCAGGGGCGGTTCACGGTCCGCGTTGTCCAAGGCGACGCGGCCCTGGAATCGCCGGCCGGCTCGCCGACGTGAAGGACGCGGCGGCGTTCGCGGCGTGGCTGGCGCCCCTGTGCCGCAAGGACTGGGTCGTCTACGCCAAGCCGCCGTTCGGCGGACCGGCGCAGGTCCTCAAGTACCTGGCCCGCTACACGCACCGCGTCGCCATCAGCAACGCCCGGCTGCTCGAGGTGGGCGCCGACGGCGTCGCCTTCCGCGCCAGGGACCACGCCGACGGCGGCAAGGCCGGAACGATCCGCCTGTCGTGCGTGGAGTTCCTGCGGCGCTTCAGCCAGCACCTCCTGCCGCGCGGCTTCGTCAAGATCCGCTACTACGGGCTGCTGGCGAACCACGGCCGCAGAGAACGGCTGCACGTGTGCCGACGACTGCTTCTGCCCGCCGTGCTGCTGCTGGCGGCGGCGACGATGGGCCTGGCAGCGTAGGACGCGATCGCGCCGGCGACGCCCGCCCATTGCCCCCGGTGCGGCGGCGTTCACTTCGCGCGGCTGGACCTGCCGCAGCACTTCAACGCCGGGGCGGCCGCAGCGGCCATGCCTCCGGGCGAGAGGCCGTCGCGCACGCAGCCGGAGAACGGCGAATCGATCCCCGGGAGGGACACGTCATGAGCGTCGCCGAACCGCGCCGCCGTTTCATCGGCTCCTTCTCGCGCGACCGCGACCGCCGTGCTGCGTCCGGGGTGCGCCCCGACCGGCATTTTTCCGCAGTGAATCGGCCGATCCCGCTCCGGGCGGCCGCGCGAACGCCGCTTGAAACACATTGCTGCTCCGCTGCCCCGCACGGAGCAGAAAAAGCTTGCCTTCGAACGGTGCCAGGCAATAGAATGGCGATCAACGCGGTTCGCCCGTTTCGTCGAGGCTCCATAGCCCCCGGCGTGGGATCCGCAGTTCAGTTCAACGCGAATCTATCCGAAGTGCTCCGCCTGGCATCGCCGACGAGGAGACGACGCGTTTGCAGCGGAGCACTCCGGATAGATTCCTTAACGTTCGGCAGCGGAGGTCTTGCCTCATAGAGCGATCGGTCCTCGATGTGAGGACCGGCATGTTCGGCGGCGGAGGAGCAACGTCGGCCTTGCTCCGTGGTGTCATGCACCAATTCTCGGAGAAAGTCATGATGTGTGTTCGTGTGCTGGTGGTGTGTTTCGCTGGCGTGGTGGCAGCGTCCTCTGTCGGTTTCGATGACAAGGCTGAGGGCACCTGGAAGCTCGTCTTAGAGCAGTATGTCGATGAGAGTAAGTTCAAGAAGGGATCGGTGACCGCGGTCGGGGGGAAGAGCCACCTCGTCATCGACGGGCACCAGATGACGACTCGGCGGTACTTCGGGAAGGACGGGAAGGACGGGAGCGACGGGAACTGGACCGTGATTGAGACCAAGTACAAGCTGTCCCTCGATCCGAGCAAGAAGCCCGCCGTCTACGAGCGGACGGCGCTGGCCGGCAAAGACAAGGACCAGAAGACGACCGGAATCTACAAGATCGACGGGGATACGTTGCTGATGTGCTCGAAGAAGGAAGGCCTCCCGACCGACTTCACCGTCAACCAGGATAATCACCTGTACACCTACAAGCGGGTCCGCTAGCTGTGCAGCGATCGGCGAACTTCAGGAGCCTCGTCGCAAGGCACGCCGCCCCAGGAACTTCCCCGGGCGATGACGTGCCGCACGGGTGAGTGAGTCTCGCTCGGCGCGCACCTTCGGCGTCGGCTCGGTGAGCCTTGCTTATTTCTCGCACTCTCCTCGACCCGTTCTGTGGGTTGCTTCGTCGCGGCCTGCGATGCTTACGCGTCCGCCATCTCGCCATCGGGAAGCGCGGCCGGCTCGACTTTCTTCAGCTCGTAGCCCAACTCCCGGGCGCGGCGCTGCAACTGCT
>JAYSSW010000093.1:0-10624 GCA_043720335.1 Planctomycetia bacterium | reverse complement strand
CCGGCAGGCCCAGGGCGACGTGGCCGACGCGGAGAAGTGCTTCCAGAAGGCGCTGTACCTCGACCCGCGCCAGCACGAGTCGCTCGTCCACCTGACGCTGCTGGCGCAGCAGCGCGGCGACGACGCGGGCGCCAAGAACTACCGCCGACGTGCCGACAAGATCATGAGCGAAGCGTAGCGGAAAGGGGACATCATGCTGACCGAGACGAAGCACATGCCGCACGCGCCGCCGGTGCTGGACGACTGCTGGAACCGCATCGGCGTGAAGGGGGACGGGAGCTGCCCGGAGCTGGCGAAGGTGGTCCACTGCCACAACTGTCCCGTGTTCGCGGCGGCGGGACAACGGCTGTTCCAGCGCGAGCCGCCGGCCGGGTGCGTCGACGAGTGGACCGAGTCGCTGGCCCGCGAGGAAGCCCCGCCGACGTGCGACCGCGTCGCCGTCGTGATCTTCCGCCTCGGCGGCGAGTGGCTGGCGCTCGACGTGGGCTTCCTCGTCGAAGTCGCGCCGATGCGCGTGATCCGCCGGGTGCCGCAACGGACCAACCGGATCCTGCTCGGCCTGGTCAACCTCCGCGGCGAACTGCAACTGTGCGTCGCGCTCGCCGAACTGCTCGGCATCGAGGTCGCGGCCGGGCCGGGCGAGCGCCTGCTGATCGCTGGGGACGCGCCCCGGCAGTGGGCCTTCGCCGTCGACGAGGTCGCCGGCGTCCACCGGCTGCGCATGCAGGCGATGGGCAACACGCCGTCGACCGTCGCCCACAGCCCCTTCTCGCTCGGCGTCTTCTCCTGGGAATCCAGGCGGGTCGGCTACCTCGCCGCCGACAAGATCGCCGCCGCGTTGAGCGAGCGCATCTTCCGCGCCTGACGTGGCAATGGTTTTGATGCGATAACTTGCACAAGGCGGGAACGAAGCATTTTTCAAGAGCCACGACTGGTAAGGAGTGGCTGGCAACTCGCGTTGATTCGGATTCGGGGCGTTCGATTCGAGTTAGCCACTCCTTGCCAGTCGTGGCTCTTGTCGTCTGGAGAATCGCATCATGGCCGACACCTTCCTGCTGGACCTGTTTCGCGAGGAGGTGCGTGCGAATTCGCAGGTGCTCAACGAAGGGCTGGTCGCCCTGGAAGGCACCAACGTCGACGCCAAGCAGATCGAGCCGCTGATGCGGGCGGCGCACTCGATCAAGGGGGCGGCCCGCGTCGTGGCGGTCGAGCCGGCGGTGAAGGTCGCGCACGTCATGGAGGATTCGCTGGTCAAGGTGCAGAAGGGGGAGCTGAAGCTGACGAGCGCCGCCATCGACGTGCTGCTGCGCGGCGTCGACGCTTTGTCGCAGATCGCGCTGGTGGCCGGCCCCGAGTTCGACGCCTGGCACCAGCTGCACGCCGCCGCCATCGCCGAGCTGCTCCAGCAGCTCGACGCCGTCGCGCAGGGCCGGGCGCCGGTCGAGGAGAAGAAGCCGGCCCCCGTCGTGGAAGCCGCGCCGGAGCCGGCGCCGGTCGTGGAAGCCGCGACGCCGCCGCCCGCTCCAGCGGCGACGGCGCCGCCGGTGGAATCGGAGGAGCGCGTCGTGCGCGTGACGGCGCAGAGCCTCACGCGGCTGATGGGGCTGGCGGGCGAATCGCTCGTCGAAGCCCGCTGGCTGCAGCCGTTCGCGAGTTCGCTGCTTCGGCTCAAGCGGCTGCAGGGGCGGCTGACCGACGACCTGTCGGAGCTGGAGCAGTCGCTCGCCGCGACGGACCAGCGCAGCCGGGCGCTGCTGGCCGACGCGACGCAGCGGCTCGGCGAATGCCAGCAGCTTCTCGCCGGGCGCATCGAGGAGTTCGAGACGCACGCCCGGCAGTCGGACGACCTGAGCAGCCGGCTGTACCACGAAGTGATCGTCAGCCGCATGAGGCCGTTCCGCGACGGGGTGCAGGGCTTCCCTCGGCTGGTTCGCGACCTGGCCCGGCAGCTCGGCAAGAACGTGCAGTTCGAGCTGCTCGGCGAGATGACCAACGTCGACCGCGACATCCTCGACAAGCTCGAAGCCCCGCTCAACCACATCCTCCGCAACGCCGTCGACCACGCGATGGAGACGCCCGCCGAGCGCCGCTCCGCCCGCAAGTCCGAGATCGGCCGGCTCACCGTCGAGGCCAGGCACAGCGCCGGCATGCTGTCGATCCGCGTCAGCGACGACGGCCGCGGCATCGACCTGGAACGCCTCCGCCGCAAGGTCGTCGAGCGCATGTTGACCACGCGCGAGATGGCGGCCAACCTGTCCGAAGCGGAACTGCTGGAGTTCCTGTTCCTGCCCGGCTTCTCGACCGCGGAGGCGGTGACCGACATCTCGGGCCGGGGCGTCGGGCTGGACGTGGTCCACAGCACGGTCCACGCGGTCGGCGGCAGCGTCCGCGTCCACACGCGGCCCGGCCAGGGAACGACGTTCCACCTCCAGCTGCCCATCACGCGGTCGGTGATCCGGGCGGTGCTGGTGCAGATCGCCGGCGAGCCGTTCGCCTTCCCCCACAACCGCATCGACCGTCTGCTGCGACTGCCTCGCGCGGAACTGCAGTCCCTGGAGCATCGCCAGTACTTCGAGGTCGACGGCCGCAACGTCGGCATCGTCCTGGCCCGGCAGATCCTCGGCCTCGACGGCGACGAGGCGACCGGCGACGATCTCGTCGTCGTCCTCTTCAGCAACCAGACGCAGCAGTACGGCCTGGTCGTCGACGGCTTCCGCGGCGAGCAGGACCTTGTCGTACGCCCGCTCGATCCGCGCCTCAACAAAGTCCCGAACATCAGCGCGGCGGCGATCCTCGAGGACGGCTCGCCGGTGCTGATCGTCGATCTCGACGACCTGCGCCGTTCCATCGAGAAACTCCTGCACGGCGGCAGGCTGCGCCGCGCCGAGAGCGGCGCCGAGCAGACCCGGCACGTGCGCCGCAAGCGCGTGCTGGTCGTCGACGACTCCATCACCGTCCGCGAGGTCGAACGGCAGCTCCTGGCGAACCGGGGCTACGAGGTCGAAGTCGCCGTCGATGGCGAAGACGGCTGGAACGTGCTGCGCGACGGCGACTTCGACCTCGTCCTCAGCGACGTCGACATGCCCCGCCTCAACGGGCTTGATTTCGTGCGCCGCATCAAGAACGACACGTGGCTGCAAGCGACGCCGGTGGTGATCGTTTCCTACAAAGACCGGGAGGAGGATCGCCTGCGCGGCCTGGACGCGGGGGCCAACTACTACCTGACCAAGAGCAGCTTCCACGACGAGACGCTGGTGCAGGTGGTGATCGACCTGATCGGGGAGCCGGACGCATGAGGGTTGCCATCGTCAACGACCTGCGCCTGGCGACGGAAGCGCTGCGGCGCATCGTCGCCAGCGACGCGCGGCACGAGATCGCCTGGACCGCCGCCGACGGGGCCGAGGCGGTGCGCCGCTGCCAGCAGGACACGCCCGACGTGGTCCTGATGGATTTGCAGATGCCGGTGATGAACGGCGCCGAGGCGACGCGGCGCATCATGCAGGCGACGCCGTGCGCGATCCTCGTCGTCACCGCCACCGTGAGCGGCAACTTCGACCTCGTCTGCGAAGCGCTGGGGCACGGCGCCTACGACGCCATCGCCACGCCGGAGCTGGGGAGCAAGCCCCCCGCCGAGGCCGGCGCGGAGATGCTGAGGAAGCTGGCCAACGTCGACCGCGTCAACCGCGCGCTGAAGCGCGGCCCCGCTTTGGACACGGCCGTCGCCGAACCGGCGGCGAAACGGCCTTCGACATTCGCGAACTTCGCCCCCGTGCCGCTCGTCGCGCTCGGGGCCTCGACGGGGGGGCCGCCGGCGCTGGCGTCGATCCTGTCGGCGTGGCCGGCGAACTTCCCCGCAGCCGTCGTGATCGTGCAGCACATCGGCGTCGAGTTCGCGCCGCAGCTCGCCCAGTGGCTGGAGTCGCGCAGCAAGCTGAAGGTTCGCATCGCCAGCCCCGGCGACCGTCCACAGGTCGGCACGGTGCTGGTCGCGGGCACCTCCGACCATCTGGTGATGACGCCGGAGCGTTCGTTCCGCTACACGCCGGTGCCGGCCGACTACCCGTACCGCCCTTCAGTCGACGCGTTGTTCGGCAGCATCGCGACGCACTGGCAGGCGCCCGGCGTCGCAGCGCTGCTGACGGGCATCGGCCGCGACGGCGCGAACGGCCTGCTCCAGATCCGCAAGGCGGGCTGGCACACCATCGCCCAGGACCAGGCCTCCAGCGTGATCTACGGCATGCCGAAAGCCGCGCACGAGATCGGCGCGGCGGCGGCCGTGCTGCCCCTCGCCGATATGGCCCGCCACATCCACGACCAGCTCCGCATCCTCCCGTCGAGCAAGCCATGAGCACCCCCGAAGCCGCCGTCCTCAAGGACCTGTCGCAGTTCAACGTCACGGTGCTGCTGGTCGACGACCAGGCGATCATCGGCGAAGCGGTGCGCCGCATGCTCGCCGCCGACAAGGACATCGACTTCCACTACTGCGCCGACCCGGCCAAGGCGCTGGAGACCGCCAACCGCGTGCAGCCGACCGTCATCCTGCAGGACCTGGTCATGCCGGAGATCGACGGCATGACGCTGGTGAAGTTCTTCCGCGCCAACCCTGCAACGAAAGAAACGCCGCTCATCGTGCTGTCGACCAAGGAAGACCCGACGGTGAAGGCGGAGGCGTTTTCGCTGGGGGCCAACGACTACCTCGTCAAGCTGCCCGACAAGGTCGAACTGCTGGCGCGCATCCGCTACCACTCGAAGGGCTACATCAGCCTCTTGCAGCGCAACGAAGCGTACGCCGCGTTGGCGCAAAGCCGGCAGCGGCTGTCGGAGCAGATGGAGGCGGCGAAGAAGTACGTTCAGTCGTTGCTCCCCGCCCCCACGCGCGAGCCGATCCGCACCGACTGGCGCTACATCCCCTCGGCCGACCTCGGCGGCGACAGCTTCGGCTACCACTGGCTCGACGCCGACCACCTCGCCATGTACCTCATCGACGTGACCGGCCACGGCCTCGACTCGGCCCTGTTCTCCGTCACCATCATGAACGTCCTCCGCTCGCGCGCCTTGGCGAACACCGACTTCCGTGTCCCCGGCCAGGTTCTCGCCGCACTCAACGACGCGTTCCCGATGGAGTCGTACGGCGACAAGTGCTTCACCATCTGGTACGGCGTCTACCACCGCACCCAGCAAACCCTGGCCTGGTCCGGCGGCGGCCATCCCGACGCGCTGCTGTTCGAGGGAACGTCGCCGCCCGGCACATTGCCCGTCCGCCTCGACTCGGCCGGCCCGATGATGGGGATGATGCCTTGGCCCGACTTCGAGACCAAGACCTGCCCCGTGCCCGTCGGCTCGCGGCTCTTCCTCTACAGCGACGGCGTCCACGAGATCCACATGCCCGACGGCCGCGAATGGGCCTTCGCCGACTTCGTCGCCTACATGTCCCAGCCCGTCAGCGAAGCGGCGTCACGCATGGACGAACTGCTGCTGCACGCACGCGCGTTGCACGGCTCCGACATGCTCGATGACGATTTTTCGATTGTCGAGATGCGGTTTTGAGGGCTGTGGCAACGGTTTGTGAATGGCTCCCTAAGACGCTCCCCTGGGGAGCGGACCTCGGCGACCGAGAAGCGGAGCCGCGTGCAGACCCAACGAGTCGCGTCGTTCCTATATCGGTGAAACATGAATTCCGCTCCCCAGGGGAGCGGCTTGGGGGGAACCATCTGCCGATTCTCCGTCATGCACGAGACCAACAAAAAAAGCGACGCTCCCCACGCGGGAAGCGTCGCCTTTGAACTGAACTCGTCGCGGAATCAGTTGGCGCTGGCGCTCGAGCTGCCGCGCTGGAGGCGGGACAGGGCGCTGTCGACTTCCTGGCGGACGCGTTCGTCGGAGTCGCTGCGGAGCGACTGGAGGGCGCCGAAGACGGCCTCCGTGGCGGCGCTGGTGCGACCCAGGGCGTAGACGCAGCCGACGCGGACGCTGGCGGCCGGGTCGTTCTTGGCGGCGTCGATCAGGGCGGTCAGCACTTGCGGGTTCGCACGCCAGTCATGGGTGGCCAGAGTGTGGGCCGCCTGCTCGCGCTGCGCGGGGTACGGCGACTCCTTGAGCAGCTTGGTCCACTGCGACACCAGCTCGCTCGTGGCCGTCGGTGCGGCGGGCGTCGTCGGCTGCTGGAAAGCGACCGGCTGCACCGGCGGAGCCATGCCCTGCATCGGGGGCATCATGCCCTGCATCGGCATCCCCTGCATCGGCATCCCCTGCATCGGGGGCATCTGCATCATCGGCGGGTAGAAGCCAGCGGGGGCGACTGGCTGGCCGCCGCCCAGCGGGTTCGGGGCCTGCGGGCCGTTGTAGCGGGCCGCGTAGTTCAGCGAAATCGCCTGGCGGTACGGCGAGATCGCCACCGGCGGACGCATCTGCTGCTGCATCATCGCCTGCTGCATCATCATCTGCTGCTGCATCTGATGCGGGTTCATCGCGTACCCCTGCTGCGGGGGCATCATCATCCCCTGCTGTGGCGGCATGATGCCCTGCTGCATCATCATCGCCTGCTGCTGCTTCTCCATCGCCTCGCGCGGCACCGGCGGCGTGAACGCGTTCACGAACGCGTTCAACTTCGGCGCGTCGGGCACCTTCGGCTCCGGCGGCACCGGCGGGCGGGCCGGGTTCGGCACCGTCACCAGCGGGACCGGAATGTAGCTGATCGGCCCGTGCAGGCCGCTCTTCGCCGCCAGCGCCGACTGGCTCCCCAGCGGCCAGTCGTTCGCGGGCTGCATGGTCGTCGTCTGCGTCCGGACGGGGGTCGATGTCGTGACGGGCAGCTTGACCACGTCGCCACGCTTCGTCGCCTGCTCCAGCAGGGAGAAGCTCGACTTCGACTCTTCCTTGCGCGACACCGGAGGCAGCGGCGAATGGTTGATCGCCAGCGTCTTCGGGTCGGGCGCCTTCACGGCGGGAAGCGGCTGGGTGCGGTCGGTCGCCGCCGAGTACGGCAGCGGATTCGACGGCGAGTTCGGACGCGGCATCAGCGTCGTGCTCGTCGTCTCGAGCTCGTGCGACTTCCTGCCGAACAGCTTCGCGCCGAACGTCGGGGGCGCCTTCGCCGGCGTCTCTTCGACGATGACGAGGGTTTCCTGGATGATCTTCGGGCCGCTCTGCTGCGCGCCGGTGACCATCACGCCTTCGCCGCTGCTTTCGTTGATGATGGTCGGGGCGCCGACGATGGTCGTCGCCTTGCCGTCGATCATCACCGTCTGCATGCCGGCCGGCGGCGGCGCGACATGGTTGAGCACGACGCCGGAGTCGATCTTCAGCTCCTGCGGCACCAGGTCGGGCGCCGACGGGACCGGCACGCCGACGGGCGGGCTGGTCTTGCTCGCTCCCCAGCGGAAGATGCGCTTCGGCATCGACGCGGGGCTGACGCTGGGCGACGGCGTCACGTCGTCGACGATGGTGAGCATCTCGCCGCTGTCGAGCGCTTGCAGCTGGTGCGCGGTCTTGCCGTCGGGCAGCTGCCAGGTGCTGACGATGCGGCAGCGGACGCTGCGGCCTCCCTCGTTCACGACCATGACGCGCTCGCCGACCACCGTGCGCGGCGCCGGGTTCTGCGTCCAGGCAGCCCCCGCCCAGCCGAGCAGCGCAAGCGCAACGGCTCCTCTCCAGTGCGACCATTTCATGGACTGGCTCTCCTAAACGGCGTGAAATACGGAAGGCAGGTGCGCATCCGCTCGGTGCGCCACCGCGGGTTCTCGCTTGTGGGATCCCGTTGGGGATGTCATCCTTCGTTATCGGCTGCGCGGGGCGTGCGCATCAGTCCGAATTTGACGAGCTTGCCGATTGTGCCGCAGCGCCGCCCCGCAGCTTCGCGAGACCGCCCACTCCGCCGGTTTCATGCGAGATGAATTCCGCTTGCTCTTTTCAACGCCGCGTGTTTACGCTTCAATGGGGCATCCCTGCGACACCCACACCGAGCGCCGCGCATGCCGAGGAAATCGATGGACGTGCTGATCTCCGCCGAGCGCATCGAGCAGCGGCTCGTTGAAATGGCCGCGCAGATCGGGCCGGAGTACCACGACCATCCGCTGACGATCATCGGCGTGCTGAACGGCAGCCTCATGTTCCTCGCCGACCTGGTTCGCCACCTCGACGTGCCGCTGCGGATCGGCTTCATCCAGGCGTCGAGCTACCGCGGCGCGGCGACAACGCCGGGCGAGCTGCACATCGGCTCGGAGATCCAGGCCGACATCCGGGGCCGCCACGTGCTGCTGCTCGACGACATCCTCGACACGGGCCAAACCATCAAGCACCTGACGCGCCACCTGCTCGACCAGGGCGCGGCCACGGTGAAGGTCGGCGTGCTGCTCCGCAAGGTGGGCAGGCAGCAGCACGCGGTCGCGGTCGACTACGTCGGCTTCGACATCCCCGACGAGTTCGTGGTCGGCTTCGGCCTCGACTACAACGACGAGTACCGCCACCTGCCGCACGTCGCGATCCTGCCGCGAAGCGTGTACGAGAAGGATTTGTGATTTCGGAATGCAGATCTCAGATTGAAAGCGATGCAAGCCCCACCATGAGCGCAGCGATTGGTGGGGGTCGAACTCCCAGGAATCGCGTTGCTTGTCCTGGGGATTGGTTCCACGGAAGGGACGCCATGAGAATCGCACAGATCATCGACGCGCTCGACGCCAGCGGCGCCGCGACGCAGCTTCGCTTGCTGGCGCCGGAACTGGCGAATGCGGGCGTCGAACTGCACATCGTCTGCCTGGGCGAAGCGGGCCGTTGGCAGGACGAGCTTCGCGAGACAGGCATCGTGGTTGACGTGCTGAACTGGACACGCTGGTTCGATCCGGGCGCGTTGTGGCAACTGCGCGGAATTCTTCGGCAGTCGCGGCCCGACCTCGTCCACGCCTGGCGCCGCTCGGCGCTGCGGGCCGTAGCTCTGGTGGCGCGCGATCTGCTGCAGCGCGTCGTCGTGAGCGCGCCGCTGCCGAAGAAGGGTGCGCTGCCGTGGTGGGACCGGCTGCTGCTTCAGCGCACGGGCGCCGTCGCCGTCGGCGGTTCCAGTGAACAGCAGCTTTGTGAAGCGGTCGGCCTCGACTCGCCGCGCCTGCACGTCGTCCCCGCTGCGGCCGATTTCGTATCGCCGATCGAACGAGTTGATACGCGAACCGAGCGCTGCATCGTCTGCGTTGGCCGGTTGGAACGCGAAGCCGGCGTGCGCGACGCGATCTGGACGCTCGACATTCTCAACTACCTGTATCCCGACGCGACCTTGCTGATTGCCGGCGAAGGCCCGAACCGGACGGAACTCGAAGCGTTCACCGCCTGCACGGAGCAGACGAACGTGCGCTTTCTTGGCGACGTGGACAAGCCGGGCGAGCTGCTGCGCGACGCGGATGTCTGCTGGGTGACAAGCCACGACAACAGCGGCCGACAAGCGGCGCTCGACGCGATGGCGGCGGGCTGCCCCGTGGTCGGCTACGACGTGCCGTGCCTGCGCGACCTCATCGTGGATGGCGAAACCGGCTTCCTGGTCCCGGTCGCCGACCGCGTCAGCCTGGCCCGGCGCACGCGCAGCTTGTTCGAGGACGCGCCGCTGCGCAAGCGCATCACGCAGGCCGCGCGGGCCGAAGTTTCGCAGCGATTCACGGCGCCACTCGCTGCGGAGCGGTGGCACGCGCTGTATCGGCGACTGGCGGGGTGAGTCAAGCGCTCAAGCCCGCTGCCGTTAGGCGGCGGGGTCGGAGCCATGCGGAAGCGTGACCCCGCCGCCTAGCGGCAGCGGGCTTGATGAGCTCCATCATTCCCGACCGCTGCCCGATCACCGCACGCGGCCTTCGCGGAACTCGGTTTCGAGCGGGTCTTTCCGGTCGCCGGCGGGTGAGATCGCGCCGGAGCCGGGGACGATCTTCGGGCCGGGCGAATGGTGGTGGATCAGTTCGCGGACCTCGACGCCGTCGATGACCTCGATGTCCATCAGCTTCTGGGCCAGCGCTTCGAGGGCGGGGCGGCGCTGGAGCAGGATCTCGCGCACCTCCATTTCGAGCTGCTGCAGGATCTTCCGCACCTCCAGGTCGATTTCGCGGGCGGTCTGCTCGCTGTACTGGCGGTCGCCCTCCGGCATGCTGACGCCGGGCATGTAGGCGCTCTCGGTCGTGTCGCGGTAGAAGACGCGGCCGAGCTGGCTCATGCCGTACTGCTTGACCATCCGCCGGGCGATGGCCGTCGCGTGTTCGAGGTCGCTGACGGCGCCGGTCGCGATCTCGTGGTAGACCAGCTCCTCCGCGAGCGTGCCGGCAAGGCAGATCTTGATCGTGCTCTGCAGTTCGCCCTTGGTGCGCATGAAGCGGTCGTCCTCAGGGCGCTGAAGGACGTAGCCGAGCGCGCCGACGCCGCGCGGGATGATCGACACCTTGTGGACCGGGTCGGCGTTCGGCAGCGAGCACGCGACCAGGGCGTGGCCCGCCTCGTGGTAGGCGGTGCGCAGCTTCTCCTCCGGCTGCATGATGCGGCTCTTGCGCTCCATGCCGATGGCGCTGCGCTCGATCGCCTCGTTGAAGGCGGCCATGTCGACCGCGTCGAGGCTCTTGCGGGCGGCGAGCAGCGCCGCTTCGTTGACGAGGTTGGCGAGGTC
>JAYSSW010000092.1:0-2355 GCA_043720335.1 Planctomycetia bacterium | reverse complement strand
TCTTGGTCTGCACGTTGAAGAAGTCGCCGGCCGTGCTGAAGTTGCCGAACTCGCCGTTCGACTCCATCGTGGTCGCTTCGTTCGAGACGATGACGTGGACGCGCCCGAAAGGGGGCATCGCTTCGAGGAGCTGCCGCCAGTGCGTCGGGTCGAGTTCGATCGACTGCCCCTCCGGCATGCTGCGGATCACGTCCGCCTCCGCGACGCCGAGGTCGCGCGCCAGTTGCAGCGTCATCTGCGTCGGGGACGCCGCGAGCTTCGCGCGGATCGTTCGGGCCACGTCGTCGGGCAGGTTGTTCGACATTCAAGCACCATCGGGTTTGGGAGGGGTTGCCGCGTTGGAGCGGTTGAGGAATCGAATGGACGTGAGTTGCTTTGCGACAGAAACGCCATCGACCGAGATGAGCATAGCATCGCGTCAGCACCGCCACAACGACCAATTCCCGTCGGTCGTCGGCTTGTTACAATGACCAGGTCACGCGAGAGGTTCGAGGGGCTGCCGCCATGTCGTTCAACCAGTTTTCCTTCCCGGACGTGCAGGCGCAACTGCAATTGAAACTGCGCGAGACGCACCTGTTCCCCGACCTGAAGCCGCTGGCGATTCAGGCGGAGTTCCAGGCGCGGATCGAGGACGGCACGGTCGTCGCGCTCTCCACCAGCACGGAGAAGGCGAAATCGGAGTTCATCATCGCGCCGATCCTGCTGGAGATGCGCCGCTTGCTGAACCATTCGTTCGGGCTGTTCTCAGGCGTCGAGCTGAACGTCGACGCCGAGCGCGGCCTGAACGGCGTGTGCGACTTCCTTCTCACCAAGGAGGCGGCCCATTTCGTGCTGGCCGCCCCGCTGGTCGCGATCGTCGAGGCGAAGAACGACAACCTTCGCTCCGGCCTGGGGCAGTGCATCGCGTCGATGGTCGCCGCCCAGCTCTACAACGAGCAGAAGCAGAAGCCGCTCGCGGCCGTGTTCGGCGTGGTCACCACCGGCAGCGCGTGGAAATTCCTGAAGCTGGAGAAACAGTCGCTGACCATCGACCTGCAGGAATACTACGTCGACAACCTCGGCCGGCTGCTCGCGGTCTTCAAGCACATTTTGCAGCAGCCGTGAAAGAGGGCTAGAACGGCAGGTTGCCGCCCAGCTTCTGGGGCGCCGTCCGTTGCCCGCGCGGTCGGCCCCGTCGTGGACGTTGACGAGATCGGCGGGTTCGCCGATGCTGGTTCTCGACCGCGAAACGCATAGCAACGCAGCCGACGCAAACAAGAAACGAGACGGCGCCGAACGAGACGCTACGGGGCGTTCTTCTCGACGAGGACGACGCCGACGACGCCAGGCAGCTTGGCGATGAGCCGGGCGGCCTGCTGCACCGCTTCGGAGTCGTGGCCGCTGCTGCGCAGGTAGACCCGGCCATCGCGCACGGCGAACGGGATCGGCCGATAGCTCGCTTCGGCTTGTAGCAGCGACTGCACGGTCTTCTCCAGTTTCGTGTCGGAATCGCTTCGGGCCGGAACGGGCGCGGGAGGTGGATCAACCTTCATTTCAAGAAGTGGCGGGCCGAGCAGTGGCGGGCCGAGCTGGGTTCTCGGCGCCGGCTTCTCGACGCGCGGCTTCTGCTGGGCGGTCGGCAGCGCGGGCTTGCCGATCGACTCCATCCCAAGCAGCGCCGCCGGGGCGAGGCTCGGCATGCGCGGGATCTTCGGCAGCGCCGGCGGCGCGTGCTCCGGCAGGAACAGCGGCGACGCGGGCCGCTGCCCGCTGGGCGAAGAAGTGGTCCCTTCCTCCATCACCTCAAGCTGGTTGCGGATCTCGGCCAGCTCCGTCATCGTCCGCAGGCAGATCTCCGCCTTGAACGACAGCTCCGCGAGCGGCACCGATCCCCACAGCACGGCGACGCGGTTCCTGACGAAGACGCCGACGTTGTGCGCCGACAGGTCGGGGTCCTTCTGAAGCAGCTTGCGGGCCTGCATCGTCTGCCAAAGGTCGCGCGACGGGTCGGCGGACGCCTTGATCTGCACGGCGTGAGCGACATCGGCGCGGGCCAGCCAGCTCGCCCAGGCGAGGGTCAGAAAGGCGACGAGGATCTTGCGTGGTGAGCACATGGGGCGACTCGTGGGGCGTCGAACCGCTCGTCCATGAGCCGTGGAGGTGAAGCCGGTTTCGCGGCCTCTACTGGTATTGTGGCGTTGGAACGCGTCCCAAGAAAAGGGGAAGCCGTCGCAAATGAGAAAGTGCCAATCGTACGGCGCGAAGGTCTGCGGCCTGTGCCGATTGCCGGACGAACGGGCGGATGGGATATGCGAACGGGGGAAGATGGGTTCAAGTTGCGAGCGGTGTGCGCAGAGTCCGAGCCTGAGCGCCGAG
>JAYSSW010000091.1:0-5062 GCA_043720335.1 Planctomycetia bacterium | reverse complement strand
ACTGGCCGGCGTGTTCGCAGCATTCGTGGATGGCGTCGAGGCACTGGCGCCGCGCGCGGGCTTCGGTGTCGCCGCGTTCGACCGTGCCCGCGAAGATGCGAAGCGTCTTGCCGCCCAGGCGGCTGGTGTGCTCGATCCAGCGCTTGACCGAGTCAATTTGTTCGCGGAGGCGTTCCGCGTTATTCACGCAGAAGTTGTTGCCGACCGCCGTGCCCGACACGTCGAGGCCAAGGCGCGTGCAGCGGCCTTTGAGCTGGGCGAGATGAGTGTTGGTTGTCTGCGCGAAGTAGTAGCCGGTCAGTTCGACGGCGTCGAACGGCATGCCGGCGGCCAGGTCGATGAAGCCGTCCAGGTTCATCGGCGGCGGCGTCAACTGCAGGTTGAGCGACTGCCGGTAGCTGTAGGCGGCCAGGCTGAGCTTGATGAGCGAGCGCCCCGTGCGGCGGACCGGCTCGATGGCGCATGTGTTGCTCAGCCCCAGCCCTGTCGCCCCGAGCGCCAGCCCGGCGCCGAGGAACGCCCGTCGATTCGTGTTGTTCATGGCATGGTCCCTGATGGAGAGATTGAGGATCGCTGGCGGTTGACTTCACGAACCCGGAGCGCAAGCGATGGGATAGCTTCGCGACCCGCAGGACGAGAATTGTCCGCCAGCATGGCACGCTGTGGTCCCATCGCTTGCGCTCCGGGTTCGTGTTCGATGAAGTCATCTTGATCGCAGGAACAGCCCCAGCGCGAACAGCACGGCCGCCGCGCCGCCGACGAGCCAGGCCCACGTCGTCGAAGCGGGCGGCGTGTCGGCTTTCGTGCCGATCACGACTTCTTGCAGCTTCGTTTCGACCGCGGGAACCGGCGCGGATTTCGGCGGCGGCGGATCATCGTCGTCGTCGATGGAGCGCTCGCGGTAGCCGGACATCACTTCCTCGAAGCTGACGCGGCGCGTCTTGCGCTCGCCTTCGGGCTGCGGTGATTTCTGGAGGATCGCTTCGATCTCGGTGCGGACCGACGCGTTGGCCGGGTCGAACTTCAGCAGCTCCGCGACGCGCTGCTGGCTTTCAACGGGCCAGACGTGAGGCAGCACGGGGCCGAAGTACCGCCGGCGGTCGAGGTCGCACTCGCACGACTGCCCCAGCGTCACCAGCACCGTGAACAGGTCCGGCAGCTCCCACGACGCGCCGGCGAAGACGTGCCGCGTGCGGCGAAGCTGCCCGTAGACGACGACCAGCCTCGGCTCAACCGAATCGCCGTCGCCGACGCACCAGCGCAGCAGGTCGAGCGTTTCGCGCTCCGCCAGCGGCACGACGACCAGCTCCGGGCCTTGCGCCGTTGGCTTCTCCAGGCGGGGCAGCACCTTGTCGATCTGCGCCACGACGAGCGCCGCCTTCTCCTTCACTTTCGCGTTGGCCGTTTCATTGGTCCCTTCGATCAGCAGCAGCACCGCGAAACGTTCGAGCGACGCGACGCGAATCCGCTGCAACAGCGGCGAGTCAATCAACGCGCGCAGCTCCTTCGCCGAGAGGTTCGATGGCAGTTGCAATGGCCGAACCGCACGTTCCGGCGCGACCAGCCACAACGACAGGCCTGGCGACTTGCGGACCTCCGCATGGTCGGCGAGTAGTGGATCGTCGGCCGTCACGACGCGCAGCAGCACGTTGCTGTCGCGCAGCGCGGGCCACAGCGACTCCTCGGCCTTCCTCAACACGTCGGCCGGCACGCTTCCGTCATGCACCAGCGCGAGCGTGACACGTTCGCCGGGCGACACGAAGCCGACGTCGCGCACGGAGTACTTGCACGCGTGGACCGGTGCGACGCAGGCGAAGGCGACAAGCATGGCGAGCAGGAGTCGCATGAAACGGCCTCGGAGGGGAACGAACCGCAGTGAAAAACAGGGGAGAAATGATCGCAGTTATCAAGCCCGCTGCCGTTAGGCGGCGGGGTCAACACATGCCGCGACCCCGCCGCCCAACGGCAGTGGGCTTGATAGCCTCTTCATGCTCTCGCTGCCTTTCTCCGCCATTTTCTCTGTGTCCTCTGTGCTTTTCTGAAACACACGTCACCGGAGCGACCTGGGGAGGAAGCCGGCGGACATCTCGAGCCAGTTGCCGCAGGAGCAGCCGCCGCCGCCTTCGGGGGACAGGACCATGCCGCCGGCGACGATGGTGCTGAGCAGGCAGTCGGAGCGCATGCGCGGCCAGCGGCTGTCGGTGTTCTTGTCGAGGTTCCACATCGTGAGCTCGCCGGCGCGGAAGATCAGCGTCTCGCTGGTGGCGCAGTACGACGCGCAGGTGTGGCCGGTGGGGAACTTCTCCTGGAGCATGTCGCCGGTCGCCAGCTTCATGACGTAGGGGCGCACGATCAGTTTGCCGCCGATGATGGCCGGGCGCGACAGGTGCTTGCCGTGGTGGTCGGCCTCCCATTTCAGCTTCTTGTCCCAGACCTGCGAGCCGTCCTTGGCGTCGAAGGCGGTGACGCCGAACCGCTGCTGCTCCGACGACACGATGACCAGCTTGCCGTCGCTGTGCGCCATCGAGAACGCGGCCACCCCTTTCAGCGGCTCGATCGGCTTGGAATACACACGGCTTCCCGTTGCCAGGTCGAGCGCGACCAGGTGCAGGTCCTTCCACAAGTCGGCGCCGATGCGGCCCGTCGGGTTCTTCGCCAGCGCCGGGTTGCGGCTCTCGACGAAGAAGACCTTGCCGTCGGCGACCGTGATCGTCGGGTTGATGATCGCCCCGCCGGCGTAGTTCCACTGCGGCGTGCCCTCGGCGGCGTTCTGCACGAAGAGCGTGTCGCTGCAGACGGGGCGGTTGTTCGGGCCGGTCTTCTCGTCGTACCAGCTGACGTTGCCCCAGTACTCGGTGTAGCCGCTCCCCTTGGCGACGGTGGTGCCGATGAGATGGCCTTTTGAGCGCGCGAGGTAGCTCCAGTCAGACTTGGCGCCGTCCTTGGGCAGATCGAGCTTCTTCTGAACCACTCCCGTTGCTGCGTCGAGCACCCAGCACTGCGAGTCGATGGCGAGGTAGATGCGGTCGGCGTCGGCGCACCAGTTCGACGAGTCGCGGAGGATGTTGTAGCGCCGCAGCTTCGGCAGCTCGAGCGACCAAAGAATGGTTCCGTTGTAGGCGTCCATGCCGAGCAGCCGGCCGAAGCCCTGCACGAAGAGCCGGCCGTGGACGGCGAGCGGCGCGGGCTTGCGCGGGTTGCGGTCGACGTTGAAGCGCGGGCCGGGCTGGCCGAACCACTGCACCTCGAGATCACTGGTCTTGTTGACGCCGCCCAGCGTCTCGCCGCCGAACGCGGAGTTGTCCGGGCTGCCGAACATGTGCGTCCATTCGCCAATCCCCGGCAGCGGCATGCGCACGAACGTCTCGAACGACCCCCACGGCTCCGGCGCCGACTTCACACGATCCATGAACTCCGGCAGAAGCCCGTTGATCCAGGCGTTCGCGGTTTCGGTCTTGTCGTCGGTGTACGACGCCGTGACGATTGTCCCGTGCCCCGGCTTCAGCCAGCGCTGCGCGATTGGCGCGTCCACCGCGAAGGGAGCGTTCGCCTGCGGGCGATGCACGACAACAAGGTTTGCGAAGCAGGCGGGCAGCTTGGCGCGACTCGGCTCGGCGTGCAACACGCTGACGCGCCAGCCGTGGACGCCGGCGTCGAGGAACCGCTGCCGCAGCGTGTCGGCCCGCTTAGCGTCGGGTTCAACCAGGACGACGTTGAAGCGGCTGCGCTGGATCATTTCATAGGCCAGCGTGCCGTCGGCGTCGCCGGCGACGACCGCGACGCCGGTGGTTTCCTTCGTCCGCTTGAGCAACGATTCCGCCAGCGCCTTCGTCTGCTTGCTGGCTTCGACGGCGAACTTGCCGACGGCGTTCGACGTGGTGAAGTTCTGGGCGGTGTCGCACTCGAACCATTCGCTGGCGAACTCTTTGCCCGCGCGCGACTCGCGTATGCGGTAGCGGTAGATGCGTTCGCGACGCAGCTCCGTGAGCGCGACCTGATGCTCGACGCCGTCGCCCGCAGGCAGCGATACGGTCGCATCCCCTTCGCCGAACTCGACGGTCGCGGCGCCTGGCTGGGTCGCCTTCCACTGCAAGACCGCCTTGTCGGGCGCGGTGAAACGCAGCATCGGCCCCTCGGCGAGCGGCAGCGGCGCGAAGGTCGGCTTCGCCGCGAACACGACCGGCGGCGGGAAGCGCTCCTTGCCCTCGTCGAAATGCTGCTTCAACGCGTCGCTCGCCAGCGCGCGGTCGTAGACGCGGACCTCGTGCAGCATCCCCTTGAGCGGGAAATTCTCGTCGTCGTCGCGGTAAGCGCCGAGGTGGTAGACGGCTCCCTTCTCGGAGTAGCGGATCTTCCCCTTCTGCGCGTCTGACTCGGCGACGACCTTGCCGTCCATGAGGAGGCGCATCTGCGCGCCGTCGTAGGCGCCGGCGACATGGTGCCATTTGCCGAGCTGGTAGGGCTGCTTGGCGCTGAGGTAGGTCATCACGTTCCTGCCGTCGACGGCGGCGACGCCGAGGCAGAAGCGGTCGCCTTTGAAGCCGAGGATCCAGCCGCGTTCGTAGGCGCCGTTGTCCTGGAAGCAGCAGACGATGCCGCCCCATTCCTTGACGGCGTCGAGGCGGACCCACGCCGACAGCGTGAGGTCCTGCACCGGCAGCTTCGCCTTCTTGTAGTCCTTCTGGAGTTCGACGCCGGGATGCTCGCCGTCGAGGGCGAGGGCCGTCACGCTGCCGACGCGCTGAAGGATCGGCGGCGCGAGCAGCTTGCCGGGCGAGTTGCCCGCGAGGTCGTCGACCGTGCCGAACGCGCGCGGCTCGATGGACGGGCCGACCTTCACCGCCGGCGCCTGGAAGACCCAGCGGCCGAGCAGGCCGGCGTCGTCGATCTTGGGGATGTCGGCGAGCAGTGGCTGGGGATCGCTTTCGGGGAACGGCAGGACCGCCGGCGGGTTCTTCTTGTCGGCGACGAAGGCGTAGACCCGTCCCTCGTCGGTGCTGACGATCAGCCTGCCGTCGGCGACCGCCAGGCCGTGCGCGCGGCCGTGGACGGCGTGCTTCCA
>JAYSSW010000090.1:0-2356 GCA_043720335.1 Planctomycetia bacterium | reverse complement strand
CCCTTGCGACCGTCGCGCGGGTCGGCCTCGCTCGCGCTTCGGGCTCAGGCGTCCGGCGACTCACAAGAAGCTGCCTTCTTCCCGATCGTTCCTTTCCGTGGTCCCGCCACCCCGCAGCGTTCAAGGTTCGCTTGGCGCTCCGGCTCGGACATGCAAGAAGCGGATTTCGCCAAAGCTCCTCAACGACGGCAAGGCGGTTTCTCGACACGTTCTCGACGTTTTCTCGACGCGTTGTTGACACGTTCTCGACGCGGCGCCATCTTCCCAAGGCCGCGAAAGGTCGCTATATCAACGGGATCGAGAACCTTCGAAGTCAAGCGGGAGCTGACATGGCGGAGAGCGTGCCTCAAGCGGTGAGCGCGGTGGGCGCCGTCGGCGCGGTGGCGCTGGCGGAAGTCGCCGAGGGGCGGGTGCGCGAGGTTTGGCCCAGCGTCGCCAGCTTCCCCGCCATCGCCGGCATCGGCCAGCTTCTCACGCGAACCATCATCCTCGCCCCGCTGGCTTGGCTCATCATGTCGTCGGTTTATTTCGGCAAGCTGATGCCGTTCCTGATGCGCCGCTACACGCTGACCAACCGACGGCTGATGATCCGCAAGGGCTGGCACGGGTCGGTCGGGCAGGAGGTGGCGCTCAGCGCGATCGACGAGATCCGCGTCGTGGTCGACGGCAACAACACGTTCTTCCGCGCCGCCGATCTGCAAATCATCGGCGCCGGCCAGGTGCTGATGACGCTGGCCGGCGTCCCTGACCCGGAGTCGTTCCGCCAGGCGATCCTCTGCACCTGCCAGGCCTGGGTGCCTGGCAAGTCGAAGTCGATGATCCCGTTCCGCTCCGCGAGCGAGTTCAAATAGATTGCAGATCGCAGATTTCAGATTTCAGATTTCAGATTTCAGATTGCGATCCGACAGCGCGAGCGATTCCCGTTCCGCAATCTGAAATCTGCACTCTTCAATCGACTGCTTGCTGCCCCTTGCTGGTTCGCGTAAAAAAGACGGCATGACGACCACCCTGGAGACACTGCGCGGGCCGGAAGCGGGGACGCTGTTTCCCCTGACGCGGGAGCGCACCGTCCTGGGCCGGCAGGTCGATTGCGCCATCGTCCTGACCGGCAAGCAGGTCAGCAGGCAGCACGCGCAGATCATGCTGCGCGACGGCCAGGCCGAGGTCGAGGACCTCGGCAGCAGCAACGGCACCTTCCTCAACGGCCAACGACTCGCGCCGCACCGCCCCGCTCCCCTCACCCCGCGCGACGAGCTGCAGATCGGGCCCTACTTCTTCGGCCTGCGCCCCAAGCCGTCGGCCACGCTTCGTCCCCCCAGCGATCCGGCCCTCGTCATCCGCGAAACGGTCAACGCCACCAGCATCCACCAGACGCTGCTGTCGCAGGATCCCGCCGCCAAGCTGCAAGTGGTGCTGGAGATCGCCCAGCAGCTGTCGCGCACTCTTGAAATCGAGCCGCTGCTGACGAAGCTGCTCGAACAGATCATGCGGCTGCTCCCCCAGGCCGACCGAGGCATGGTCGTGCTGTGCGAAGGCGACCGGCTTGTCGTTCGAGCGCAGCGCGGCCGCGGCCTGCGCGACCTGTCGGAGTACCCGTTCAGCCGCACCATCGTCCGCCGGGCCCTTGAGGAAGGGGTCGGCCTCATCAGTGATGATGTTTTGCAGGACCAGCGCTTCCAGGCCAGCTCGACGCTGATGTCGCTGAACCTGCACTCGGTCCTGTGCGTGCCGCTCATCAACCCGGAAGGCCGCCGGCTTGGCGTCATCCAGGCCGACCGCTTCCACACCGGCTACGGCTTCACCCGCGACGACCTGCACATGCTCACCGCCATCGGCATGCAGGTGTCGGTCGTGCTGGAGAACGCCGAGCTGCACGCCGAACGCATCCGCGAGGAACGGCTGCACCAGGAAGTGGCGCTGGCGCGCGACATCCAGCAGGGCTACCTCCCCGACGAACTCGAAGGCTTCCCCGACGCCGACTTCGAGGTGCTCGGCGAAGTCTTCCCGGCCCGGCAGGTCGCGGGCGATCTGTACGACTTCCTGAAGGTGCCGTCGGGCCGGCTGGCGTTCTTCCTGGGCGACGTGTCGGGCAAGGGCATCCCGGCGGCGCTCTTCATGGTGGCGGTGCGGACGCTGTGCCGGCATCTGGCGAAGGAGACCGACCAGCCCGCCCAGCTGCTCCACAAGCTGCACGCGGAACTGGGCTACGACAACCCGTCCTGCCAGTTCGTGACGCTGGCGCACGGCCTGTACGAGCCGGCGACCGGCGAGGTGACGCTGGCGTCGGCGGGGCATCCGCCGCCGCTGCTGCGCCGCCGCGACGGCAGCGTCGAGACCGTCGCGCTGGCGCCGGGCC
>JAYSSW010000089.1:0-2357 GCA_043720335.1 Planctomycetia bacterium | reverse complement strand
TTATGAACGTCAAACCGTCGCCCCCGGGCGCGACAACATCGTCGCCCGCCTCGACCTGCCCGGCGCCCGGCGCACCCTCATGCTCGAAGCCCACCAGGACACCGTCCCCGTCGACGGCATGACCGTCGAGCCGTTCGGCGCCCGCATCGAGAACGGCCGCATGTACGGGCGCGGCGCCTGCGACATCAAAGGCGGCATGACCGCCATGCTCCAGTGCTTCGCCCGCCTCGTCCGCGAGAAGCCCAGCGGTTGTTCCAACATTGTCATGGCCTGCACCGTGGACGAAGAAAACACGATGCTCGGCGTCCGCGAGCTGGTGAAACGCGGTCCGCGCGCCGACTTCGCCATCGTCGCCGAGCCGACGAAGTTGAACATCGTGCACGCGCACAAGGGCGTCGTCCGCTGGAACCTCGTCGCGCAGGGACGGTCGTGCCACAGCTCGGCGCCGGAGCAGGGCATCAACGCGATCTACCGCATGGGCAGGCTGCTGGTCGGCGTCGAGCGCTTCGCCGAGCAGCTGCGCAGCACCAGCAACGACGCGCTGCTGGGGCCGGCCACGCTCAGCGTCGGCCGCGTCGCGGGCGGCATCAGCGTCAACTCCGTCCCGGACCGCTGCAGCATCGAGATCGACCGCCGCGTCATCGGCGGCGAGAACCCCGCCGACGCGCCGGAGCAGCTGCGCAAGTTCCTGGTCGAGCAGGCGGGGATCGACTTCGATTTCGAGCAGACGCCGCCGTGGATCTGCGAGCCGGCGCTGATCCCGACGAACTCCGACGAGATCCAGAAGCTGCTGGGCGCCGCCATCGACGCCGAGCGCGGCACGCACCGCGTGCACTCGGTGCCGTACGGCACGGACGCGGCGACGCTCGCCTGGTCGGGCGTGCCGGCGGTCATCTTCGGCCCCGGCGACATCGCCCAGGCCCACACGAAGGACGAATGGGTCCCCCTCGACGAGATCGACCAGGCCGCCGCCATCCTGCACCGCCTCGCCTTCGCGGTGGGGTAGCGCGGAGAAACGCACGCTTCGACCCGGCGCCAGTCTCCCATTGGGGTTCCGATCCTTCCCCGTGACCGCGAAAACTGCTCTCCCATTTGTTCGGGCGATCCGGTATATCTTTGCTCCTGCAAGGGAATGCAGTCCTTTTCGATTCACGGAGGTTGAACCATGTCGATTCGACAGGCTATCGGGCGGAAGCTGGCCGGCTTCGCGCTGCTCGTCGCGGGGGCGTCCACGATCCACGCCCAGGCGCCGGTCGCTCAGCCGCCCGTCGGGCAGAACCCGCTGCCGAACAATCCGGCGGTTTCCCCCAGCCAGCAGATCATCCCGGTCAGCTACAAGTCGGAGCAGGCGGCCGCAGTGGTCAACGGCGAGACGATCCAGATCGCCGAGGTCCGCAAGCTGCTCGACCAGCGCCCCGCCTTCCCGGTGACGCTCAACGAGGAGCAGAAGAAGTCGACGCGCCAGGCGGCCCTCGACATGCTCATCGACGACCTGCTGATGCGCCAGTACCTGGCCAAGCACGCCCCGCAGCCGACCGCCGGCGACATGTCGAAGGAGATGGCCGACCTGTCCGAAGCGCTCAAGAAGCAGATGAAGTCGGTCGACGTGCTCCTCAAGGAGTCGAACCAGACCATCGAGCAGCTGCAGAAGGACATCGCCAGCCGGCTGCGCTGGAAGCTGCTGCTGAACCAGCAGTTCCCCGAGGCGAACCTGAAGAAGTACTACGACGACAACAAGCCATTCTTCGACAAGGTCTTCGTCACCGCCAGCCACATCCTCGTCAAGCTGCCCGCCAACGCCACCGCGGACCAGAAGCAGAAGGCGTACAACCAGCTGCAGACGCTCCGCAAGGAGATCATCGACCAGAAGACCGACTTCGCGTCGGCGGCGAAGAAGTACAGCGAGTGCCCCAGCAAGGACAAGGGGGGCGACATCGGACCGTTCCCGTACAAGTTCGTCGTCGTGCCGGAGTTCGCCAAGGCCGCCTTCGCGCTCCAGAAGGGACAGATGAGCGACGTGGTCGCCAGCGAGTTCGGCATGCACATCATCCTGGTGACGAACCGCTCGAACCCGGAGCCGTCCACGTTCGAGGCCCTGCGCGACACGATCCGCGAAGTGTGGGCGCAGGATCTGGAGCTTTACAACCGCATCCTGACGGCCCAGCGCAAGAACAGCACGATCGACGTGCAGCTCAAGTAGCCGCGACCGATCCCGCAAGCGACCCGGAACCGAGAAGGCCCCGCGCATGGCACCCGCCGTGCGCGGGGTTTCTTCGTTTCGATGGACAAGCCCCAGGATGAGCGAAGCGATTCCTGGGGGTGACAGAAGCGGGCAGCGGGCAGCAAATCCATGTCGA